>NZ_JBWBWM010000010.1:0-234518 GCF_056174665.1 Bradyrhizobium sp. WYCCWR15520 | reverse complement strand
TCAGTTCGGGATCGATCGAAGGTCGTCCGATGTTGCTGTAGAACGGCGCCAGCTCCCGTCGCAGGTCCTCAAGCTCTACGAACCTATCGATCGACCGGAGTAGGTGGTCGGCCGGGATGTGCCTTTCGAGCGAGAACTCATAGAACAACGCAGCTTGTTCGATTTGCCGATGCCCCATCATGACCTTCAGTCCTGCCAATTAGACAGACTGAATCACTGATATCTCTGCGTCGCAACAGCCGCCTTTTTCAACACAATCGAGGCAAAAGCAGACATGCGCTGGTCACTCCGGAATTTCGCCTTTTGGACCCGAAGCGAACATCAACGCGAGCGGAAGTATGATGACAGCCTCGAATGTCTGCCATCGCTATCTGCGGCACGGATTACTGGGTTGGCTCTCCGTTTCTGCATCTACCAGTTCGACCCAAGCCACCATTTTAGCTTCTAGATGCGAGGTTCTAGTGGTAATGGCAGCACTCAATAAGCGAGTTGGGGAACACGATATTGCCAATCGCTCGGCTGGATCACCAAAGCAAGACGGGTGCCTATCGCCCCGATATCGATGGTCTGCGAGCTATCTCCATTCTGCTGGTGGTCGGTTATCACGCTCAGCCTTGGCTCGTCCCCGGCGGATTTATCGGCGTTGATATTTTTTTCGTTATTTCCGGCTTCCTGATCACTCGCATCATTCTTTCGCAGATCAAGGCCAATACCTTTTCGTTCATGGAATTTTACTCTCGCCGGATTCGGCGGATATTTCCGGCACTCATCGTCGTTTTGGCCGTGACCTACCTGATCGGTTGGTTTGTTCTATTGCCCGATGGCTTTTCCATGCTTGGGAAGAGCATTGCCGCCGGCGTTGCGTTTGTATCCAATCTGTTTCAACTCAGGCAGGTCGGTTATTTTGCGCCGGACGCGGCCGAAAATCCTCTCTTGCATCTTTGGTCGTTAGGTATTGAGGAACAGTTCTACATTTTCTGGCCACCAGCTCTTTTGTTCGTGTTCGGGTCGAAGCGGCGCGGAGTGTGGATGCCAGCCATCGCCGCCGCGTCGTTCGGCTTCAGCCTGATGATTTTTTTCGGCTACAAAGACTGGTCCTTTTACTCGCCAATACCGAGAGCCTGGGAGTTATTGGCCGGCGGCATTGTCGCCTACTACACCGACGCTCCGGAACGCGAAAAACGACGTTTTGCGAAACTTGAGAACGTGCTGGCAATGCTCGGCGTTGCAGCAATTATCTTCGCTGCGATAACGCTAAACAAGGAAAGTTCATTTCCGGGCCTTTATGCCCTGCTGCCGGTGCTTGGCGCGGTGCTGATTATCCTCTCGCCAAACTCCCCGGTGAACAGGACTTTTTTGTCGAATCGGCAGATGGTCCTGATCGGACTGATCAGCTATCCGCTATATCTCTGGCACTGGCCGCTATTGTCTTATCTCGGGATTGTGCGGAACGGAATGCCAACCGCCATCGAGATTTGGGTTGTCGTTCTCGGTGCGGTGCTCCTCTCGTGGCTGACATATCGTTTTGTAGAAATTCCGCTCCGCCAGCGGAAAAATACAGCGCCGAAATTAGCTTTCGGATTGGTCACGGTCGGCGTGGCAGGGATCGTGACTGTTATTGCTTCCGGCTTTGGATTTCGCTTTCCCTCGGAAATTCGCGATATCGCGCAGCTTGCGCCGCACAGTAATGCTGGGCTCAGTGACAAGTGCTTCCTGGACACACCGGGATCTGAATTTAACTCGAGCTGCATCGAAGAGGGCGATAGGCCCGTCATGCTTCTATGGGGAGATTCCACCGCGGCAGCCCTTTACCCGGGATTGAAGAATGCTCAGGCAACTGTTCCGTTTCGCCTCGCTCGCTTCACGGCCTCAGCTTGCGCGCCGATATTGGCGGCCGGAACCGATGCCAGGTGTGACGCGGCCAATGACATCGTGTTTGGCATTATAAGATCGTCACATCCCGAGATCGTGCTGCTGCACGCGTGGTGGGGTGGCGTCAAGGACCTCGAGAAGCTCCGGGAAACGATCGGGCAGCTAAAGGCTCTCAGCATTAAACGGATCGTCATTTTGGGGCCGGTACCGGTTTGGAAGCGCACGCTTCCTCATTCGCTGGTGAATTTCTACCGATTGCGGCACGCAATCGCCGAGAGGATAACGACCGGCATGTCCGGACCTCAGGACGATGAAAGAATGGAAGCATTCAGCAAGTCCGCCGGGGTGGAATACATCTCAGCATGGCACACCCTGTGTAACTCGGAAGGGTGTATGACGCGCGTCGGCCCTGCGCCAAGTGACGTGATAACTACCGATAGAGTTCATCTATCGGACGCCGGCTCAAACTTCCTGATCGAGCGGATAAGGAGAAGTCTCTTTCCGCAACCTGATTTCAATCAGTAATAAAATGCCTATGCACGTGAATGCCGAAGCGGCACTAGCACTGCTTAAGTCTACCCGTCCCGATATCAACTCGAAGATATGGTCGGCGATATTCCACAGGATGATCGGCGCGCCACCGAAGTCATCCGCCGCGTGCGCAGCCTCCTCAAGAAGGCGCCCCCTCACGTTGCCGCGCGTAAAGCGCATCAGCGGCTCTTAGAATTTTGGTCGCCACCCCAAAAAGACTTCTGCAACAATATCGGCCAAAGGGCGACGTCACGCCTTTGCTCGACGACCACGGCAGTACGTTGCCGCTCGCTCTGGCAAAACCCTGCCAGTCGCGGTGCGTTGGGACAGTGTGACTGTCGGATAACTTGCTTGCGCCAATGGAAGTTTGAGCATTGAATTCGCCTTCGATGCCGCCACTACCGCAAGTAGCTTTTCAAGTGCGTCCGTACTCTCGCAGCACGAAATGATGAAGAGACCCGCCGGCGCGTAGCTGAACGGGAGGGTACGGCTATTTCGTCCATCTAACTGATCGGCAGTGGCCAAACGCGCGGGCCTCATGCGCGCACCGACCAGCATCGTCGATGGCGCCCAAGGATGGAGAAGAACAATGAGCACCTGGCTTAGTGAGCGAGAGCAACGTCTTGTCGCAGGCGCGGAGGCAGCATCAGCGGCAACCCCTATTCCCACTCAGATTGTTTCCAACGGCGAGTATTTGCCGCCTCCGCAGAGCGCTGTGCAAAAGAAGGTCGAGGCACGGATCAACGAACTCGCCGACGTTAATGGCAAGCATCTCGGCTTGAGCCGCAGGCAGTTCCTGCACACGAGTTGCGGCATGGCGGCGGCATTCCTCGCCATGAACGACGTCTATGGCAATGTTTTCCAGGTCGCGCCCGCGGAGGCTCGAGAGCCTGAATTGATGCTGGCGCGCGCGCAAGGCCTCTCCAGCCAGTTCATCTTCGACGTTCAGACCCATTTCGTTCGCGACGACTTCGATCACAAGGAGCTCTTGGGGCTGGCCGACTTTGCAAGCCAGCACTGGAATCCGAAGATGAAGGAAGAAGGCGTCTCCTCGCTCGCCCGCTACAAGTTCCAGAATTATGTAAAAGAGATCTACTACGACAGCGACACCAACGTGGCGCTCTTGAGCGGAGCGCCGTTCGACGATCCGAGCTGGTGGCTTCTTTCCAACGAGCAGATCGTCAAGGCACGCGAACTCATCAACGACTTCGCCGGTTCGCGCCGCCTCTTGGCACACAGCGTCATCACTCCAAAGCAGCCCGGCTGGATGGAGGAGGTCGACAAGGCGATCGAGGTCTACAAGCCGGATTCCTGGAAGTCCTACACGATTGGCGATCCGCTGGCGCCCTCCAAGTTCCCCTGGCGCCTCGATGACGAGCAGGTGATGTATCCGTTCTACGAAAAAGCGGTGAAGGCCGGCATCAATACGCTGTGCATCCACAAGGGGCTGCTGCCGCCCGATTACGAGAAGTCGTTCGCCGGCGTGTGGGAATACGCAACCGCATGGGACATCGGAAAGGCGGCGAAGGACTGGCCTCAGATGAACTTCGTGATCTATCACTCGGCGCTGCGGGCGTTCCTCGAGCTGCCGGACAAGGCCTGGGCGGAGTTCGAGCAGACCGGCCGCATCCAGTGGGCCACGGATCTCGCGGAAATCCCGCAGAAGTTCGGCGTCACCAATGTCTATGCCGAGCTCGGCACCTCCTTTGCCAACTCGGCGGTGGCGCATCCCAAATTCTGCGCCGCGCTGGTCGGCACGTTGATCAAGGGCATGGGGGTCGATCACGTCATGTGGGGCACTGACTCGGTCTGGTACGGCTCACCGCAGTGGCAGATCGAGGCGCTGCGCCGCCTCGAAGTTCCGGAGGATATGCAGAAGAAATACGGCTTTGCACCGCTCGGCGACGCCAATAGCGCCACCAAGCAGTTGATCTTCTCCGGCAACGCAGTCAGGTTTTACAAGATCAAGCTCAAGGCGGCTGAAAACACGAGGATGCCAACCTTTTCCGAGGATCGCCTCGCGGCGCTCAAGAACGAGTACGCTCAAGCTGCGAAGCAGCCCTCGAACCTCCGCTACGGCTATGTTCGTGCCGCCTAGGTGCCAACAGCTGCAGCCGCGTAGGTTCGCTAATGAACCGCGGCCCTAGCCTTTTACGGTCACGGCACGTCCGATCACGGGCTGCGCGGCTACCGGCGGATTGGCGGTTTGCGCCGCGAGTTCGCCGATCAGGCGGTCGGCGTCGGCCGCGATGCCGTCGGGCGCGTGGATCACCAGCCGCTCCAGCGCCCAGCGGTATGAAGAGATGCGCCGCTCCAGGCATTGCTGGACCCATTGCACGATCAGCGTGTTCTCTTCCATGCGGGCGATCGCATCGGCCTGCTCGCGCGGCGACAGTTCCGACACCATGCTCAGGCTGGCGCTGCGCTTGCGGTCGAGTTCGATGACCCGCACGGCGGAGGCAAAGAACGGCTCGAACCGCGTGATGTCGTTGCGGACGTCCTCGATGATCTGCTGATAACGCGAGGTGTGCGAGCGGTGCGGCTCGTCGATCAAGGCCCGCCCGTAGGTGGTGCGGTCGAACACGACCTTCTGCCGCCATGGCGAGGGCAGCGGCTGGTAATCGCCGAACACGCTCTTCCATGCGGGCCGCGAATGCGGCGGCTCGATCAGGGGATAGGCTAGATCGCGAAGCTGGCGTTCGCTTTCGGTGAGCTGGAAGTGCGAGGGCTTGAGGCCGACGCTTGCCGTGGCCTCGGCGCCCAGCCAGCGGTGCATGTCGTCGTTGCGCATGTCGGCGCGGGTGCGGCCAAAATCGCCGCCGCTGCAGCCGCCGAGCGCAGCACTTGCCACGAGCAGCATGAGAGCCGGGAGTGACCGAAGCCCGGTGGTCCGGATCGGGAGGCACTTCTCCGGCATTTCAAACGTCCGTCGTTCAGGGGCGCCGACGGCGACGGCGACCGGGCGCAGTGCCCTCTTCCGGTCCGCGCCCATCGCCGGTCTCGCCGGCTTTACGCTCGATACGGACAACAGGAAGGATCAGCACGGTTCCCAGACCATCGCGTGGAGCGCCATCCATGGTTGAGCCCGGCCGTCGCGAAGCCGCATCCGCCGGAAATTCAATGATGGTGCCCATGTTCCGTTCTCTCTGGTTGCCGCGCGGACACGATTTGACCGGCGACATGCCATTATTCAGAACAGAACGTGGTTAACGGCATCTTAATTTGTGCAGGCGGTACAGTTACGGGCCACGGCGCTCCATCAGCGCACCGAAAGTTCAAATTTTATCGGATTTCTTCAGGGGCTGTTTTCCTTAACCAACTCTTAAAGTGCCCTGCGTAGGCTGCCGCGAAGGGAATTACCGAAGTCGCGTACAACCTCACATGACGGCAGCTCCATTGTTTCCGGGATTCGACGGGCTGATGACGCTCTCGCGCCGCGAGGGCGTCGATATCCGCCCGACCTTGCTGCGCGTGCTGACCGACCTCTATGTCCAGGCCAGCGCCCACTCTGCCGACGAGGAACGTCAGTTCGTGGAACTGACGTCCCGCCTGATCGACCAGGTCGACGACGCCACCCGCGCCGCGGTACGGGCGCGGCTTGCGATCTATCCGGCGACACCGGCCGAGATCATGGACAAGCTCGGCCTGCGGCGTTCGAAGTCCGACGAAGCCCTGCCGGTCGCGGCTGCAATTGCCGCGGCTCCAGCCGATGCGCCGACAGTGAAGCCACTGAGCGAAGCGCAGTTGCGGATGGCATCCAGTCTCGCAATGCGGCCCAATGATGCCGCAGAAATCACCGACATGTTCTTCACGGCCGGTCCAAGCGAGCGCGCGCAGATCCTGCACAATCTCTACGACACGCCGCTGAAGGCCGCGCCGCGAATTGCCGCGGCACGCGCCGCCCGCGCGCTCCATATCCTGGAGATGGCCGCCTTCGCCGAGGATGCCGAAAACTTCACACTCGAACTCGGCGACGCTCTAATCCTGCCATCGCGGATCGCTGCGCAGGTCGTCAACGACCCCGGCGGCGAGCCGCTGGCCTGTGCGGCACGCGCGCTTGACATGCCGAGCGCGGCCTTCCAGCGCGTGCTGCTGTTCCTCAATCCCGAGTTCGGCTCATCCGTGCACAACGTCTATCGCTTGTCACGACTTTACGACCGTTTGAGCGAGCGATCCGCGCTGGTCATGCTGGCCGCGTGGCGCGGCTCGACTATGGCAGTCAGCCGCGCCAAATATCGCGCCGCGCTGTACGATGACGAACGCCATCGCGCCCGCGTGGCGAATTCGCAAACGCGTCCCGCGGTTCAGCCCGGAACTGCGCCGGCGGTTCGCACCGGCACCGACGGCTCGAAGCGCTAGAGCATGATCCGGAAAAGTGGGTAGCGGTTTTCCCTCGCGACAAACGCGGAACGCGTTTGCGCGGAGATCATGCTCAAACAAAAAGCTAAAGCGGGATGACGATCCGAAGAAAAATCATCACGCTTTAGGCTTTCGCCAGATCCAGAAAATGCCGCCCTGCCCGGTCCTCGGTCTCGACGATCCACGCGTCGGGATCGAAGCGGAGTTCCTTGGCGAGGCGCTCCTCCACCGATTGCTCCGGCACCGGCTGCGGCGAAGCCGCAGCAAACAGCCGCTCGGCCGGCCGGCTCTCGTCATACACGGTCTGCGGCGCGGGCGCATACAGCATGGCGTTGCCGTCAAGCAGCGCCACCTTGATAAACACCGCCCCGGCCTCCTCCGCCCCGCGCTTGCGCACAGCGCCAAAGATTCCCTCATTCTGGCAGCGGCGCAGGTAAGCGGCCACCCAGATGCTTGATTTCAATCGCATGTTTCAGACGATAGGCCAGCGACCGGGCGGACGCTAGTCGATCGGGTGCCCGATCATGGCCGTGAGCTCCTTCACCAGCCGATCGGACATTTGCCCGGTCACCGGGAGCTTGCGATCACGCTCGAATTTGGAGATCGCGGCCTGGGTGTCCGCACCGACCGCCCCGGTCGGCTTCAACTGGCCGTAGCCATATTGCGTGAGCGCGCGCTGCACCGCCGCCACGCGGCGCGCGCCGGCACTTTGCGTAGTGGCCGGAATCGGCGCCGGCGGCCGCGCGACATTCGAAGGCGCCGCGGCGGGCGCGCCGGTCGACTTGACCACCAGATTGGCCCTGGGGTCAGCGTTCCTGGGGTCGGCGTTCCTGGAATCGGAACTCTTGGGATCAGAGCTCTTGGGATCAGAGCTTTTGGGCTCAGCGCTCCTCACCTCGACCGGCCGGATTTCCGGCGGATCGGAATCGACCGGCCTTCCGGTCAGTTCGACCGGACGTGGACGTGGCAACGGGCTGACGACGGCAGCTTGCGGCGCCGGTAGCGTCACGACCGAGCCGAACATCGGCGAGGGATGGCGGCCGGCCTGCAGGAACAACGCATTGGCAACGATGGCGCAGATCGCGGCAGCCGCGAGCAGGCCCGCAACCATGTCCTTCGGGCTGTGCAGGAAGATGCGCATCACGAGGCCACGCTCTTCCTCTGCTTCGATCGCGACCGCTTTGGCGCCACGGCGGCGGCGGCGCGGCATCTCGTCTTCGTCGTCGTCAATACGCCTAGGCACGCTTCTTCACCTGATGGGCTTCGTCCTGAGTTTCGGGTCGCTGCGCCGGTTTCAGCGTCGCGATGTTGTTTGAAGGCGCCAGCGACGGCGCAAAGTCAAGCGGCAAGGTAACGGTTACCGTGGTGCCCTCGCCGACGCTGCTCTGCACATTCATCTCGCCATCATGCAATGCGACCAGCCCCTTCACGATCGACAGGCCGAGGCCGGTACCTTCGTGCTTGCGCTGATAGGTCTTGCCGGCCTGAAAGAACGGATCGCCGATCCGCGTGAGGTCCTCGGCCGCGATACCGACCCCGGTGTCGGTGACACTCAGCATCAGCCGCGATCCCTCGACCGCGGCTGAAACCGTCACGCTGCCGCCGCGCTCGGTGAATTTGATGGCATTGGTGATGAGGTTCAGCGCGATCTGCTTGAACGCGCGAGGATCGCCGTTCATGACAGGCAAATCCTCCGCCGCGCGGGTGATCAGATCGACACCGTTGTCGCGTGCTTTCAGGGCCAGCAGATTGCAGCAGTGCAACAGCGCCGCGCGCGGCGCGAACGGCTCCGGCGAAATTTCGAAATTGCCGGTTTCCATCTTGGACATGTCGAGGATGCCGTTGACGACCGACAACAGATGCTGACCGGAATCGTTGATCAACTGCGCATACTCGCGTCGGCGCGCAGTATCGAGCATCATCGCCTCTTCATGCACGATCATCTCGGAGAAACCGATGATCGCGTTCAGCGGCGTGCGCAGTTCGTGGCTCATGGTGGCGAGGAAGCGCGTCTTGGAGGCATCCGCCTGCTCGGCGGCGGCACGCGCCGTTTCGAGAGCCTGCTCCTGGAGCTTGCGGTCGGTAATGTCGCGCATCACGGCGACAACCTCGGCCTCGGGCGAAGCCTGCTCGAGCGGCCGGCAGCGCATTTCGACCCAGATGAAATCGGCGGAACTGTTCTGGCCGCGCACCGCATCGCGGCGCAGGCGGAACTCGACGCTGCGCTGCTCGCTCCCCCCCGCGGCATCCGACAACGCCGTAAGATAGGCCGGCCGATCGGCGACATGGACGCGGTCGAACAGGCCATGGCCGGTGAGCCGGGTGCAGGGCGTGCCGAGCATGGCTTCGGCCGCCGGTGAAATGAACCCCACGGCGCCATTGCGGTTGTGACGCGAAATCACGTCGCTCATGTTTCGCGCCAGCAGGCGGTAACGGTCCTCTTCGAGATAGAGCAGCGACACGGACGTGCGCGCCAGCGATTCGGCGCTGACGGCGAGTCCCGCCGCGTAGAGCGTCGCCGATGCGACGCCCGCCCCCATCAGGACGCCGCGCAGCGCCGCGTTCGGCTCCGCCACCGGCAGCAGATGAAAATGTCCGAGCGCGATCAGCAAGGCGGCGCATGACAGCGCCAGCGCGGAAGCGAACGCGACCACGCGGCGCGAGGCCGATAGCGCAGCTTCGAGCGGAACGACAATCAGCCAGACCGCGGCGAAGGATTCGATGCCGCCGGTGGTCACGGCGACCATCATGACGAGACCTGCCAGCGCCAGCGCGGAAAGGATATGCGCGCCTTCGTAGCGGCCGGTGCGCGACAGGAACCAGGACAACAGAATGGGAGCGATCAGCCAGGCGAAGGCCGCAACCTCGAGCGCCGTGGGCGCCCCGCGCATCGCCAGATAGATCGGAAAAGCCGCAAGCGCTACCAGGCTGCCCAGCAGCCGCGGCGCCATGAACGCGCGATGACGCGCACGCGTCAGCGCATCATATCGTGCCGAGGGATGCAGCAACGCATCGAGACAATCGCGGATGATACTCAAAACAATCACGGCTCTCGCGCTTCGGCTTGCTCGTCAGACAGACGCGCCGGAACGCCCCCATTATCCTTGACGCCACCGTGTCAGAGCGAACTTAAGCGAACGCTAAGGCGATGCGGATTGGTGCCCGGCACCGCGTCTTGGCAGGGATTTCGCGCCTCGCGCGAGCTCCATTCGGCGCGGATGGTGAACGATAGGTTTCCAGCACTGAGGCTATATGGTTTCGAAATGGTGGACGCGCTGCTGACGGCTGCTTTCTCGCGTACTCATCACCATCAATCGAAAATTTACGCCGAATCGCATCTTTCAAATTTTCTGCGAGTTTTCGCCGAATTTACTTCAATGCAAACACTTAGGATTTATCCACGACTGTTAGTCAGAAACGAAGCTGCGGGTTAACCGCAGCACAACCAAAAGACGACCGGGATCGCGAGATGTTTTTTATGCTTCGCATGGCGTTCTGGCTCGGGCTCGTGCTCGTGCTGCTGCCCAGGGAAAAGACGCCTGAATCGGACAAGGTGCCGCAGATCAGCGCGTCCGAAGCTGTATCGGCTGCGACCGCAGCCGCCTCCGACATGGGCCAGTTCTGCAAGCGCCAGCCGGCGGCCTGCGAGGTCGGCGGCCAGGCCGCGACGGCTATCGGCCAGCGCGCCCAGGATGGCGCCCGCCAGTTGTACAAGATCATCACCGACGACAAGAAGCCCGAGCAACCCAGGGTCCCCGACAAGAAGCCCGACCATACCAGTTCGGTCGGCACCGACGCCGAGGCCGTTGTCGCGAACACGTCGCCCCCTGACGCGCTGACGGACGGCGATATGGCGATCGAATGGCGGATGCCGCGGACGCCGTTGGCCGCAAAATAGGCCACGGAACCGGTTCCATTTCCGTCGCTTTCGTCCAGTCCGCGTCCTATATAAGACTTTAAGGAAACGGACGCGGCCAAGATGACGATCGACGAAATCAGGGACAATTTCGAGCTGCTGGACGAGTGGGACGACCGCTACCGGTACGTCATCGAACTCGGCCGTACGCTCGATCCGATGCCGGAAGCCGAGCATTCCGCCGAGAACAAGGTCAATGGCTGTGTCAGCCAGGTCTGGCTTTCCAGGCAGCTAGACCGCAGCGGCAGCGGCGAACCGCGGCTGAAATATCTGGGTGACAGCGACGCTCACATTGTGCGCGGCCTGATCGCGATCCTACTCACGCTGTATTCCGGCCGCACGCCACAGCAGATCCTTTCTACCGATGCGCTTACAGTGTTCAACGAGTTTGGATTCCGGGAGCACTTGACGCCGCAGCGCTCCAACGGCCTGCGCTCCATGGTCGAGCGCATCCGCTCCGACGCGCGCGAGGCACTGGCTGCAGCCTCGTAGACACCGTCATTGCGAGGAGCTCGCGACAAAATTGCAAAGCAATTTTGCGCTGAAGCGACGAAGCAATCCATGTCCCGAGCGGCGAGGTGATTGCTTCGCGGAGCCTGTCATCGCTGCGCGAGCGCAATTGCGCTCGTCGCGGGGCGCGCATTCGCGCGACCCGTTGGCTCGCAATGACGTGGGTCTATTTCCGCTTCCGCGCCTGCTGACCGAGGCCCATCTTCTTGGCGAGCTGCGAGCGCGCCACCGCATAGTTCGGCGCCACCATCGGGTAATCCGGCGGCAGGCCCCATTTGTCGCGGTACTGTTCCGGCGTCATGTTGTACTGCGTGCGCAGATGGCGCTTGAGCGACTTGAAGCGCTTGCCGTCCTCCAGACACACCAGATATTCCGGGGTTATCGACTTCTTCGTCGACACTGCCGGTTTGGCCGGCTCGAGTGGCGTCTCAGGGCGACCGCTCGAAACCCGCATCAGGGCGGCGTGGACCTGGCTGATCAGGTTCGGGATTTCAGAGGCCTGGGTCGGATTGTTGCTGAGATACGCCGAAACGATATTGGCGGTCAGTTCGACGGGCGTTTTGCCGGAGGGATCAGTCATGGCTCAACCTTCTGGGTCACGAACGCATCTGTCGGCCACACGATTCGGACAGTATCCGACCGCGCCTATACATCAGCGAAATCTCGTACAACTTGGCGTATATGACCGAAATGCCGGGAAACTGACAAGAACGGCGGCGCTTTATTTTCGATAGCCGGCTTCGCAGCAAGTATTGCCGCCGGTACTAAACGTTTTCCAGCGAAGTGGGCACCGGTTCGCGTCAAGAAAACGCGTCAAATCAAAAATCTAGAGCCTCTTCCGTTCCGATTTCATCGGAACGGAAAAGGCTCTAGGGCCGCTGATCGAGATGCGCGCGCAGTTCGTCGATCGAGGCGAAGCGCATCATCCCCTCCGGCATCTGGGCCTCGATCGAACCATCGGAATAGAGCGAATAGGCCATACCATCGACAATGCCGGACTTCAGCACGGTCACCGCCAGCTGATCCTCCGTGCGCACCGGTCCAGCATTGGTTTCCGCGAGCGTTGGAGACATGCGGCCACTGCGCCGCGGCAGCGGGGCTTCAGAAGCCTTTGCGCGCTCCGCTCTCGGCCAGGCATCTTCGAACGGCCCCCGTGGCGGTTCGGCCGGTTCGACCTGCGGCACGGCGGGGGGATTGGAGCGAAGGTCCGATGACAACAGATCCGGCGGCAGCGCTTCGCCGCCCCGCGCCTGCACCCGCTCGCGTTCCTTTCGTGATGTCGAGGAAAACAGCAGATTGCGCTTCGGTTTCGGAGCCGGCGGCGGTTCGGGGTGCATCGGCTCCGGGATCGGGTGATCACGCAAGACATTCTCGTTCTGCCACGGCGGTGGTGCCGTTGGCGAAAATGGTCCGCGGTCTCCCGACTGTTCGGCAGCCGGAAAACCGGGGGGGATCGGGGCAGGATCCCGCGCCGCGGCGACAGGAAGCACCGGCCCCACCGCGGCCTCGCCGCGCGCTTCGGGCAGGCTGGCGCCGAGCCGCCGCGCGATGTTTTTCAACTCCCGGACCGCCACCCACAGGGCAAACATGATCGCGCCGGTACAGACGCCGGTCACGCCGGCGATAATCAGCGTATTGCCGGTGCTGAATTCCTTGATCGGTATCCCGAAGCCGATCGCCAACAGGCCTGCCAAAGCGAGGCCGATTGCGGCGACCAACACGACAAACATCATTGAACTAACCCCTCAGCCGCGCCCGAAACGCTCGCCAGCCGCCCCACGCCACGATACCGTCATCTTGTGCGCACCGCCAACCGCCAATTGCGTCCCCGGTTCCATAACGGCGCCAGCCATTTGCCGGATTCCGATTTCGGGCAAATGCTTGCCATTCAGGTACCGTTCACCCCGCCGGCCGTAGTTTTACCGTCTACTAATTACTGCCCTTTTGTTGCATTGCATCAGGGCTTTAAGCCACAATTCCCAATTACTTGGAAATGGAACTAGGCTATATGGGTACCCGGGGAATGAGGCTCAACAATATCCTAGGTGGGCCATAGGGGACGCTGGGTTACCAATCGCCATGTCATCCATCACGACTTCTGCCCTCGATACGCCCGCGCGGCGCTCGGTGGAGCGGACCTGTGACGACCTTGCCATCTTCGTGCTGGCCGTGGTCGCCCTGGTCGCGGGCCTGACCTTCCGGGACTACGGGCTGGGCTGGGACGACTACACGCACGCCGAATATGCCGACCTGCTGTTGCGGATGTACGGTTCCGGCTTCAAGGACACTGGGGCACTGTCGTTCGCCAATCTCTACATGTATGGCGGCGGCTTCGACATGGCGGCGGCGCTGCTGCACAAGGTCATCCCGCTCGAATTGTTTGAAACGCGCCGCCTGCTCGGCGCCATCGTCGGCCTGATCGGCCTTGGCGTGACATGGCGGCTGGCGCGGCGGGTCGGCGGTCCGCTTGCGGGGCTCGCGACGCTGCTGCTGCTTGCGCTATGCCCGACCTTCTACGGCCACATGTTCATGAACCCGAAGGACGCGCCGTTTGCCGTCTCGATGGTGATCCTGATCCTGGGCCTGGTGCGCCTTGCCGAGGAGTATCCCGCCCCCTCGCCGCGAACCATTTTGATCGTCGGCATTGGCGCCGGACTTTCCATCGGCTGCCGGATTCTCGGCGGGATGGCGATGGTCTATGCGATGGTGGGCTTCGTCCCGCTGCTGATCGAGGAAGTTCGTAGCCAGGGCGCCCGCGAAACCACCCGCCGCTTCATCCACGTCGTCTACGTACTGCTGCCTGGCTTCGTGCTCGGATACCTGATCATGGGCCTGGTGTGGCCGTGGTCGATCATGGAGGCGGACCATCCCTTCAAGGCGTTGACCTATTTCTCGCACTTCTTCGAGAAACCCTGGAAGGAAATGTTCGACGGCGCGCTGGTGTCGGTGCCGGACATGCCGTGGTCCTACCTGCCGACTCTGTTCGCGCTGCAGCTTCCCGAGGTAATGCTCGCCCTTCTGTTCGCCGGCATCGTCGGGACCTTCATGTCGCTGTCGCGTGTGGACGTGACGGCTCGCCGCAAGACCATATTCCTGATGCTGACTCTGGCGGCGACCTTGCCGCTGGTGATCGCGATGGTGAAGCGGCCGGCGCTCTACAACGGCATCCGGCATTTCGTTTTCGTCATTCCGCCAATGGCGGTGCTCGCCGGCGTATCGTTCGCCTGGGGCATGAACTGGCTCAAGGACAACCACCGCCGCTGGCAACCTGCCGCGCTGGCGGTGTTCACGTTCGGCCTGCTGTTGCCGCTCAGCGAAATGATCCGCCTGCACCCCTACGAATACACCCACTTCAACCACATCGCCGGCACGGTGCGAGCCGCCGACAATTACTTCATGCTGGACTATTGGGGTCTGGCGCTGAAGCAGGCGTCCGACGGTCTGCGCGACGAACTGGTAGAGCGCCAGGAAGTGGCTCCGGCCGGGCGCAAATGGAAGGTCGCGGTGTGTGGCCCGCAGCGGCCGGCGCAGGTCGCGCTCGGCCCCGACTTCACGATCGGCTGGGACAGCCAGTCTGCCGACTTCGCGATGACGCTGGGCGAGTTCTACTGCAAGGGCCTTACCGCGCCGGTCATGGTGGAAATCAAGCGTGATGATGTCGTGTTCGCCCGCGTCTACGATATCCGCGGCCGCGCCATCTCGACGTTGCTGGCGATTCCAGCGCCGTAGAACGAGGTTCCAGGCTCCATGGGCTAGGCTGTGCTGCGCTTGCTTCTGCGGTACGCAAGCAACATTCCCAGTACCCGGTACGCAAGTATGGCCAGAAGCGCAGCTAGCACCGCTTGGGACATTTGGACATTGATGAAATTGCAATCAGGCCAATAGATCGGTCGAACGGTCCTGTGGGGATGAAAGATCAAGAGCGCCGCGGTGACGATCGAGATGAATGGCCAGCGTCTTTGATAGATCTCAAAGCAGATGATTATTCCGCCAAGCAGGATTGATATGGCCCAGTAAAGGGCTGACGTTGCAAGCGCCGCCTTGGTGGACGCCTCCACGCTGACAAACGAACACGCAAATCCGGAGGAAGGAAGAATTGCGGCTGCCAACGGCAGCAGCAACAATCTCAATCTGACCGGCACCCGATCGATCCCTTCCTGTCCACGTCACCTCCCTACCAGATTTTTCCAATGTGCAGGATAACGGCAAGTTGTCGCGCCGAAAGTTCATCAGCGACTTGTCGCGAGATTAGGGGGGCGTTAGGCTTTGCGGCAAGTCAATCAGCATCGAGAGCAACGATCATGTCGCCGGCCAAAGCCCGCCTGAAGCAAGTTCCATCCGGCATGACGGAAGCCGAGTGGAACCAGCGGATCAACCTCGCCGCCTGCTATCGCCTCGTCGCCCTCTATGGCTGGGACGATCTGGTCGACACCCACATCTCGGCGCGCGTGCCCGGCCCCGACCATCACTTCCTGATCAACCCTTACGGGCTGATGTTCGAGGAAATCACGGCGTCGAGCCTGGTGAAGGTCGATCTCCACGGCAACCAGCTCAGCGAAAGCGAGTACAGCATCAATCCGGCGGGCTTCACCATCCATTCGGCCATTCATGAGGTGCGCGAGGATGCCGGCTGCGTGCTTCATCTCCACACGCCCGACGGAACGGCGGTCGCAAGCTGCCTGGAGGGTCTGCTGCCGATGAATCAGACCGCGCAATTCGTCACCCACGACCTCGCCTATCACGATTACGAAGGCGTGGCGCTGGACCATGATGAGCGCCCGCGCTTGCAGAAGGACCTCGGCAACAGGAACCACATGCTGCTACGCAATCACGGGACGCTCACCGTCGGCCGTTCGGTCGCCTCCGCCTTCGAGCGCATGTATCATCTGGAACGGGCCTGCACGATGCAAGTGCGCACCCGCATGCTGGGTCCGACCGCCTACCCGATCGAACAGGACGTGATCGACAAGAACGAACAACTGTTCCGCAATGCCGATTTCGCGGAGCGGCGCTCGACCCAATTGGTGTGGCCGCCGCTGTTGCGAAAACTCGATCGGATCGATCCGAGCTACAAGACCTGAGCCGGACTCTAGATTCTTCCTTTGACGCGTTTCCTTGACGCGAACGGCGTCCATTTCGCTCGAAAACGCTATAGCGCGCGAAAGGTTGTAGCGGCGTGACGGTGCTGGTGACCGGCAGTTCCGGCCATTTGGGCGAGGCGCTGATGCGTACGCTGCAGGCGCAGCGGCGCGACTCCATCGGTATAGACATTCTGCCCGGCGTGTTCACGCATCACGTGGGCTCGATCGCAGACCGGGCGTTCGTGCGCCGTTGCATGCAGGGCGCCACGACCGTGCTGCACGCCGCGACGCTGCACAAGCCGCATGTGGCGACCCACAGCCGGCAGGACTTCGTCGACGTCAACATCACGGGCACGCTCAACCTGCTCGAAGAGGCCGCGGCAGCCGGTGTCTCGGCGTTCGTCTATACCAGCACTACAAGTGTCTTCGGCGACGCGCTGGTGCCGCCGCCGGGCGAGCCGGCGGCCTGGATCACCGAAGATGTCACGGCGGTGCCGAAAAATATCTATGGCGTCACCAAGGTGGCCGCGGAGGATCTGTGCCAGCTTTTCGCGCGCAATCATTCGCTTCGTGCGATCGTGCTGCGCACCTCGCGCTTCTTCCCCGAAGAGGACGACAATCGCGCGATACGCGAGGCCTTTAGCGACGCCAACGCCAAAACCAACGAGTTCCTCTATCGCCGCGTCGACATCGAGGACGTCGTCAGCGCGCATCTCTTGGCGGCGCAGCACGCGCCAGCGGCCGGCTTCGCGAAGTATATCATCAGCGCCACCACGCCGTTCTCGCGTCATGACACCGCCGAACTGCGCAACAACGCGCCGGCTGTGGTTCGCCGCTGCGTGCCGGAGTATGAGGCCGAATATGTACGGCGTGGCTGGACGATGATCCCAGGCATCGATCGCGTCTATGTCAACGACCGCGCACGCGCCGAACTCGGCTGGCAACCGCGCCATGATTTCCGCGCGCTGATTGCGCGGCTGCGGACCGACGATGACATCCGCAGTCCACTCGCGCGCGAGATAGGCAGCAAGGGTTATCACGATCGCGTTTTTGACGAGGGGCCCTACCCCGTGGAGTGAGGGTCCAGCGGGCCATATCCGTTGGACGGGCCGCATCGATGCGCTAAACTATCAGTCACACACCCTCTACACGTCTGGAATCAAAACGCCGCCCAATCCCGGGCGGCGTTTTTATTTGGTGGCTGTCGTAGGAACCGTAGGGTGGGCAAAGCGAAGCGTGCCCACCATGCAAATCCCGTCGCGCTGGATAGATGGTGGGCACGGCGCAGTGTGCCTACGCTGTCTTGTCTGCTACTTCGCCTCCGCGAACGCTCCCAAAATCCGGGCCCAGGAGCGGATGCCCTTGTGGTAGCTCTTCAGATCGTACTTCTCGTTCGGCGAATGGATGTTGTCGTCGTCGAGGCCGAATCCGACCAGCACGGTATCGAGGCCGAGCGTGCGCTTGAAGTCCGCCACGATCGGGATCGAGGCGCCCGAACCGATCAGCAGCGCCTCCTTGCCCCACTCGTCCGTCAGTGCGCGCTTGGCGGCGGCCAGCGGCTTCATGTTCCAGTCGAGCGCGATCGCCGGCGCGTTGGAATGGTCGGTGAATTCGGCCGTGCAGTCGGCGGGCACGCGCGCCCGCACAAAGTCACGGAAGGCGCTTCGGATCTTTTCCGGGTTCTGCCCCTCCACCAGCCGGAACGAAACTTTTGCGGAAGCTTCCGCCGGGATCACGGTCTTGGAGCCTTCGCCGGTGTAGCCGCCGATGATGCCGTTGATGTCACAGGTCGGGCGCGAAGAGACCTGCTCGATCAACAACCGGTCCTTCTCGCCGGCTGGAATCGAGAGGCCGATCGGCTTCAGGAACGACTCCGGCGTGAGGTTGAGCTCCTTCCACTGCGCCAGGATATCCGGCGGCAAATCCTTCACGCCGTCGTAGAAACCGGGAATGGTGATGTGGCCGTTCTCGTCGTGCAGGCCGCCGAGAATATTGGTCAGTACCCGGATCGGGTTGCGCGCGCCGCCGCCAAAGATGCCGGAATGCAGGTCGCGATTGGCGGCCTTGATCTTGATCTCGTCATAGACGAGCCCGCGCAGCGAAGTCGTAATCGCCGGCGTGTTCTGGTCCCACATGCTGGTGTCGCAAACGAGCGCGAAGTCGGCCTCGAGGTCTTTCTTGTTCGCTTCAAGGAACGGCACGAAATTCTTCGATCCGATTTCCTCCTCGCCCTCGATGATGATGGTGACGTCGACCGGCAGCGATCCCGTGACCTTCTTCCAGGCCCGGCAAGCCTCGACGAAGGTCATCAACTGGCCCTTGTCGTCCTCCGCGCCGCGCGCCACGATGATCTTGCGGCCGTCGGCATGATCGGTGACGACAGGCTCGAACGGCGGACGGTGCCACAGATTGAGCGGATCGACCGGCTGCACGTCATAATGCCCGTAGAACAATACATGCGGACGGCCGTCGGTGCTGCCGTTCGTGCTCCCATTCATCTTGGCGACGATCGCGGGATGCCCCGCCGTCGGCCTCACCTCCGCCTTGAAGCCCAGCGTCGCAATATCCTTCGCCAGATGATCGGCGGCCGCCTTGCAATCGCCGGCGAAGGCCGGATCGGCCGAGATCGACTTGATCCGCAACAGCGCAAACAGCCGCTCGAGGCTGTTGTTGAAATCGGCGTCGATATGATCGAGGACCGGCTGGATCTTGGCATTGGACATGGCTGACTATCCTGAGTTGCCCTTGGCTGCGGGCCTTGTTGTTGGCGTCGAATGTAGCCTTACCGCCGCAGCAATCCGCCGAGCGCGCCGCGCACCAGTGCGCGTCCGACTGAACTGCCGAGCGATCCGCCGACCGATTTACCGAGATCGGCGACGATGCCGCCGACCACCTTGTTGGTAACTGAACGAGTGACATCTCGCGCAATGACCTGGCCGGTCGACAGCCTGCCGCGCCTGACGTTGGTGCCGAAGATCGTGCCGACGATCGAACCGATCTGGCCGAGGATTCCTCCGCCTCCGCCGCCATTCGCTGCGTCCGCAGGCGCCGCCGTTCCGGCGACGCGCTTCTGCAGCATCTCATAGGCGGATTCGGCGTCGACCGCGGTATCGTATTTGCCCTTGACCGGACTCTTGTTCATGATCGCCTTGCGCTCTTCCAGCGTGATCGGCCCGATCCGCGCCGTCGGTGGCCGGATCATGACGCGCTCGACCATGGTCGGCGTCCCGCCGCCTTCGAGGAACGACACCAGCGCTTCGCCCTTGCCGAGTTCCATGATGACGCGGGCGGTATCGAGCTTCGGATTCGGCCGGAATGTCTGCGCTGCCGCATTCACCGACTTCTGGTCGCGCGGCGTGAAGGCGCGCAGCGCGTGCTGCACGCGGTTGCCCAATTGGGCAAGCACCTTGTCCGGCACGTCGATCGGGTTTTGCGTGACGAAATAGACACCGACGCCCTTGGAGCGGATCAGGCGGACCACCTGCTCGATCTTGTCCAGCAGCGCCTTCGGCGCATCGTTGAACAACAGATGCGCCTCGTCGAAGAAGAACACCAGCTTCGGCTTCGGCAGGTCACCGGCTTCCGGCAGCTCTTCGAACAGCTCCGACAGCATCCAGAGCAAGAAGGTGGCGTAGAGCCTCGGGCTCTGCATCAGCTTGTCGGCGACCAGAATATTGACCATTCCCCGGCCGTCGCTGTCGGTCTTCATGAAGTCCTTCAGCAAAAGCGCCGGCTCGCCGAAGAATTTCGTTCCGCCCTGGTTTTCTAGCACCAGAAGCTGGCGTTGAATGGTCCCAATTGTTGCCTTGCTGACGTTGCCGAAACTCTGTGCGGCCTTTCGGATCTCCGCATATGGATCTTCCTCGGCATCCGGCCCCTTCCTGCCGCCGGCTGGCGCGATCGCATCCAGCAGCGATCGCAGATCCTTCATGTCGATGAGCGTCAGCCCGTTTTCATCCGCCACACGGAATGCGACGTTGAGGACGCCTTCCTGCACGTCGTTCAGGTCGAGCATCCGCGACAGCAATAGCGGTCCCATTTCCGTAACCGTGGCGCGAACCGGATGTCCCTGCTCGCCGAACACGTCCCAGAACACGGTCGAGAACTGGTCGGGCTGGAAATTGAGGCCCATCTCTCCGGCGCGCTTCAAGATAAAGTCCTTGGCCTCCCCGACTTCCGATATTCCTGACAAGTCACCCTTGATATCGGCGGCGAACACCGGAACGCCGGCGCGTGCAAAGCCTTCCGCCATCACCTGCAGCGATACGGTCTTGCCGGTTCCGGTCGCCCCGGTGACAAGACCGTGCCGATTGGCAAGCGCGAGCGCCAGCCAGGCTGTTTGTTCGCCCTTTCCGATAAAAATCTTCTCGTCGGTATCGGCTGTCTTGTTATCGGAGGTCATCGCAATCGCCTCTTCGCGCGCATCGGGGGGATTTGGTTGGTAATCATATCGCAACCTGCCCGCCGATTGAAACCGTCAGCGGTATATACGTGAGCGTTCGCCCGCCTCGTCGTTCGTGCTTCTCATACTTTTTCCGACCTTCGGCAGAAAAATCGAGGACGCACCGCAATAAATCAGCGTCAATCCGGGACTCACTCTTGCATTGCTGCAACACTCGCGACTCGATCTAGGCCTTCGCACGTGCGGATCGCTTGTATTTCAGATCGCGGGCGCTCAAGATCAAATTTCAAGCAGGCGACCCGGTAAAAACCGGTTGGGGACGGGGCAAATTATGGACGAATTGATTGGGCGGCTGGCCTCGAAGGCCGGCATCGATAGCACTGTCGCTGAAAAAACCATCGGCATCGTTCTGGGTTTTCTCCGTAACGAGGGGCCCTCCGACAAGGTTCAGGCTCTGATCGACCAAATTCCGGGTGCCGAAGCTGCAATTGCCGCTTCCAGCAGCAATAGCGGATTCGCGCGGCTGATGGGCGGAGGCTTGATGGCGGTTGGCACCAGGCTGATGGCGCTGGGCCTGGGCATGAACGAGATTCAAAGCGTGGCACGTGAACTTTTCAGGTTCGGCCGCGACAAAATCGGAGCGGATCAAATGGGCGAAATCATTTCAGGAACGCCGGGCCTCAGCCAGTTCGCATAGTCGGCAGCCTGGTGAGCATATTCAGCCCGGACACAGTCTTTTTTCATCGGGTATCATGACCTATTCCCTTTCCGAGATCGACGGCCTGACCGCCTACGCTGCCTCGAAACTGAAATCGTTGGGCATTCGCACCACCGATGCGCTGCTGGAAGCCGCCCGCACGGTGAAAGGGCGCAAGGCGCTTGCGGCGAAGACCGGCATCAGCGAACAGCAACTGCTCGAATGGGCCAATTTTTCCGACTACATGCGCATTCCCGGAATGGGCAAAGCCAAGGTGGGTCTGGTGCGCGCGGCCGGCGTCACCACCGTGCGTGAGCTCGCACACCGCAATCCGGCGCGCCTGGCCCAGAACATGAGAGACGTGAACATAAAGCGTAAACTCGTCCGGGTTCTGCCTTCCGAACGATCAGTCGAGCAACTGATCGAGCAGGCGCGCAAGCTTCAGCCGAAGATCAGCTACTGAGCCCGACCCGGCCGGGCAAGCAGGCCCGGCTTTCACGCCTTGACTCCCCGGCGCGGACCGCGCAAAGCGACCGCATGATCGCAGCCAAGTCCAGACCAACCGCCGCAACCGGTCCGGCCGGTCATCCGGTGCTGCCTGCGCTGCTGTCCAGGCCCTATCCGGCGGTGATGGGCGTACTGAACCTGACGCCCGATTCATTCTCGGACGGAGGGCAATTCGCGGCCCCCGAGCAGGCGCTGGCCCAGGCCCGGCGGATGATCGCCGAAGGCGCCGACATCATCGACATCGGCGCGGAATCCACCCGGCCCTATGGGTCGGAACCGATCTCGGCCGAAGAAGAACTAAAGCGCCTGCAGCCGGTGCTATCAGACGTCGTGGCGCTCGGCATTCCCGTGTCGATCGACAGCATGAAATCGGCCGTTGTCGCCTGGGCGCTCGATCAGGGCGCTGCCATCGCCAACGATGTCTGGGGCCTGCAGCGCGATTCCGGCATGGCGGGCCTCGTCGCCGAGCGCGGCGCGACTGTCATCATCATGCACAACCGCGACAGCGCCGATCCCGCCATCGACATCATGCAGGATATCGCTGATTTCTTCGCGCGTTCGCTCGACATCGCCGCCGGACGCGGCATTTCGCCCGACAGAATCGTGCTCGACCCCGGCATCGGCTTCGGCAAGACACCCGAGCAGAGCATGACCGCGCTGGCGCGGCTCGGCGAGTTGCAGTCGTTCGGATTGCCGCTGCTGGTCGGCGCCTCGCGCAAGCGTTTCATCAGCACGGTGACGCCGGCGGAGCCGCATCAGCGCCTCGGCGGTTCGATCGCCGCGCATCTGCTGGCGGCGCAAAACGGCGCGCGGATCATCCGGGCGCATGACGTCGCCGAAACCGTCCAGGCGCTGCGCGTGGCAGCGGCAATCAGGGAACAGGGATGAGCGATACGATCTTCATCACCGGCCTCGTTACCCATGCCCGCCATGGCGTGATGGAACACGAGACCAAAGTCGGGCAGCGGTTCGTGATCGATCTCGAACTCTCCATCGACCTGTCGGAATCCTCGCACACTGATCGGCTGTCCGACACCGTTTCTTATGCCAGCGTGGTCGAGACCGCGACCGCTGCGTTCACGAACACCCATTACAAGCTTTTGGAGCGTGCGGCCGGCGCCGTTTCGGACGCGATCTTCGCGGCGTTCCCGCGCGTCCATGCGGTCAAGGTCACCGTCCACAAGCCGCATGCGCCGATTGCCGAGATCTTCGAGGATGTCGGCGTGGTGCTGATGCGCAAACGGCCATCGCCCTGACATGGCGGATGTGCTGATCGCGCTCGGCGGCAATGTCGGCGATGTCCGCACGACATTCCGGAAAGCCATTGCCAACATTTGCGGCATGACACAGGCCGCCCTGCTCGCGCGTTCCTCCGATTACTCCACCCCGCCCTGGGGCGAGGAAGACCAGGCGCCCTTCACCAACGCCGTCATCGAGATCGAGACCAGCCTCGATCCACATGCGCTGCTGTTCACGCTGCACAAGATCGAGAAGAAGTTCGGCCGCGACCGCGCGCAGGAGACGCGCTGGGGGCCTCGCACCCTCGACCTCGATTTGATTGCCTATGACGACGTCAGGCTCGACAAGCCGGAACTGACGCTGCCGCATCCACGGGCTTTCGAGCGCGCCTTCGTGCTGGTGCCACTCGCCGAAATCGCGCCCGACCGTGTCATCGCCGGACGCCGCGTCGCCGACGCGCTGGCTGAGCTTTCAACCGAGGGTATCCGGCGCCTGCCCGACCTCGATTGACCCAAAACATTGTTTGGCTTGGCAGCCGCCCCGTGGCAATTTCCGGCCAAACAGAAGAGACGACCGAGGAACAATAGTCCGGATGACCACCAAAACTGACGAACTGACCCT
The DNA here is from genome assembly GCF_056174665.1 of Bradyrhizobium sp. WYCCWR15520. Taxonomy (NCBI): domain Bacteria; kingdom Pseudomonadati; phylum Pseudomonadota; class Alphaproteobacteria; order Hyphomicrobiales; family Nitrobacteraceae; genus Bradyrhizobium; species Bradyrhizobium sp. WYCCWR15520. The sequence continues at coordinate 210,783 of NZ_JBWBWM010000010.1, read as the reverse complement.
GGCCGCGGAATTTGTCCCGGCGACATACGAGGACTGGCGCAAGCTGGTCGATGGCGTGCTGAAAGGCGCACCATTCGAGAAACTGGTCAGCAAGACGTCCGATGGGTTGAAGATCGAGCCGATCTATCGTCGCGCGCAAGGCGCCGCGCCGGTCGCCGGCCGTGCCGCCGCCGCGCCGTGGCAGATCATGCAGCGGATCGACCACCCCGACGCGAAAGCGGCGAACGCGCAGGCGCTGCACGACCTGGAGAACGGCGCGACGGGGCTGACATTGGTGTTCTCGGGCGCCAATGGCGCACATGGGTTTGGACTGGATCCTTCGGCGGAGGCCGTCGAAGCCGTCCTCGACGGCATCTATCTCGACGCCGGCATCGGCATCGAGTTGCAGATCGGCCCGCAGTCGCGCATGGCGGCCATTCACGTCGCCGAATACATCAAGCGCAGGGGTATTGACCCTGCGGTCTGCGACATCCGTTTCGGTCTCGATCCGCTCGGGTCCGGTGCAGTGTGGGGCTCCAGTCCCTATAGTTGGGAGGAGATCGCGCCCGCGGTCACCAGCGCCATCAAGGACCTCTCCGCCATGGGCTTCAAAGGCCCGTCGGCGGCCGCCGATGGACGCGTCATCCACGATGCGGGCGGATCGGAAGTGCAGGAGCTGGCGTTTGTGCTGGCTGCCGGCGTCGGCTATCTGCGCGCGATCGAAGGGGCTGGGATTTCGCTCGAAGATGCCCAAGGCATGGTCTATGCGCGGCTCCGCGCGGACGCCGACCAGTTCCTGACGCTGGCGAAATTCCGCGCGCTGCGGCTGTTGTGGGCGCGCATCGAACAGGCCTGCGGTCTCACGCCCAAACCGCTGTTCGTTGCGGCCGATACCGCCTGGCGCATGCTGACGCAACGCGATGCCTACGTGAACATGCTGCGCGCGACGATGGCGACCTTCTCCGCCGGCCTCGGCGGCGCCAATGCCATCACCGTATTGCCGCACACGCTGGCGCTGGGATTGCCCGATCCGTTTGCGCGGCGTGTCGCACGCAACACGCAACTGGTGCTGCTGGAAGAATCCAACCTCGCCAAGGTGAGCGATCCCGCAGCCGGTTCCGGCGGCATCGAGACCCTGACGCAGCAACTTTGCGAAGCTGCATGGTCGCTGTTTCAGGAGATCGAGAAGGCCGGCGGCCTCTTTGCGGCGCTCGAACAGAACCTGATCCAGCGCAAGGTCGCCACCACCCGCGCCGCACGTGAGCTCAACATCGCCAGGCGGCGTGACGTGCTGACCGGCGCCAGCGAATTCCCGAACCTGCATGAGGACGATATCGCGGTGCTCGACGCGACGCCGATCGTGCTGCCGCCCTATGGCGAGGCGAAGTACAAATTCGATCCGCTGCCGCCGATGCGGCTCGCTGCGCCGTTCGAGGCATTACGGGACAAGTCCGACGAGAAGCTGAAAGCATCAGGCGCACGGCCAAAAATCTTCCTCGCCAATCTCGGCACGCCCGCCGCCTTCACCGCGCGTGCCACCTTCGCAAAAAGCTTCTTCGAGACCGGCGGCATCGAGGCGATCGACACGCAAGGGTTTACCGACCCGGCTGCGTTGGCCGCCGCGTTTAAGGCGTCCGGAGCGGCGATTGCGTGCCTGTGCTCGTCCGACAAGGTCTATGCGGAACACGCGGGCCCCGCCGCGAAGGCCCTTCAAGCGGCCGGCGCGAAGCATATCTATCTGGCAGGGCGGCCCGGCGAACAGGAGGCCGCATTGCGAAATGCCGGCGTGAGCGATTTCATCTTTGCTGGCGGCGACGCGCTGTCGACGCTGCAGGAAGCCTGGCGGCGGATGGAGTGAGCATGACGGAAAACAACCACAAGACGGTCCTGACCGGCGGCTGCCAGTGCGGTGCCGTCCGCTTTGCGGTGTCGAAAGTGCCGCCCAAGGTCAGCATCTGCCATTGCCGGATGTGCCAGAAGGCATCGGGCGCACCCTTCGCCTCGCTCGCCGATATCGAGCATGAGCATTTCACCTGGACCCGCGGCAAGCCGGCGACATTCAAATCCTCTTCCATCGCCGAGCGCGATTTCTGCGCAGCCTGCGGCACACCGCTGACCTACCGGCTGATCGGCGGCCCCCGGATCGAGATCATGACGGGCACCTTCGACCGCCCCGACCGGGTGGTGCCGACGCGGCAATATGGAACCGAATCCCGGCTAGGCTGGGTGGTCGGCATCGCCAACCTGCCGAGCCAGACCACGATGCAGAATTACGGACCGGAGAAGATGGCGACCATCACCAGCCACCAGCATCCGGATCATGATTAGGTGACGCCAATAGGTGCTGCGAATCTCGTGAGCGCGAATATGGTCGACCGGAACGAACTGGCTCAACTGGAAGCGGAGCGCGATCGATTGCTCTCCATGATCGCTTATCACAACGGGCCGTTCTATCGAATGTTTTCGCTGCCCCGAACACCGGCTTGGTTTGGTGTAGCAGCGGTTGCGATCATTTGCGCAATCGGACTTGCCATGATCGCAGCGGTTTTCGCCGGACAAATGTCCGCTTCGGACTTTCTTTTCCTGGTAGTGGGCCTGCCCTTGTTGGCGTACATTCTGTCGCGATTGGTGGGGAACGTCGTACGACCGGCTGGAGAGCCCGAAATCCATCAGCGCCTGGCTGACTGTGAGGCACGAATTATGACATTGAAGGAAGGCCGTTCGTGAGCAGGATTCCCAATTTCGCCGATGTCAGGTTTGAGCACGTTGTGGCGCCGAGGTCGACTGACAGCGCCGAGCCGTGGCTGACGCCCGAGGGCATCCCGGTAAAGCCGGCCTACAGCGAAACCGACCTCGAAGGCATCGACTTCCTCGACACCTGGCCGGGCGTCGCGCCCTATCTGCGCGGCCCCTACCCCACCATGTATGTCAACCAGCCCTGGACCATCAGGCAATATGCCGGCTTCTCGACGGCGGAAGATTCCAACGCATTCTATCGTCGCAATCTTGCAGCGGGGCAAAAGGGTCTCTCGGTCGCGTTCGACCTTGCCACCCACCGCGGATATGACTCAGATCATCCGCGCGTCTCCGGCGACGTCGGAATGGCGGGCGTGGCGATCGATTCGATCTACGACATGCGCACGCTGTTTGCCGGTATCCCGCTCGACCAGATGAGCGTGTCGATGACCATGAACGGCGCGGTGCTGCCGATCCTCGCTCTGTTCGTTGCCGCCGCCGAGGAACAGGGCGTTCCGCCGGAAAAACTCTCAGGCACCATTCAGAACGACATTCTGAAAGAGTTCATGGTGCGCAACACCTATATCTATCCGCCAGCGCCCTCGATGCGGATCATCTCCGACATCTTTGCGTACACCTCGCAGAGAATGCCGAAGTACAATTCGATCTCGATCTCCGGCTACCACATGCAGGAAGCCGGCGCGACGCAGGATCTCGAGCTCGCCTACACACTGGCCGACGGCGTCGAATATCTGCGCGCCGGCCTTGCGGCCGGCCTCGATGTCGACCGCTTCGCGCCGCGGCTGTCGTTCTTCTGGGCGATCGGCATGAACTTCTTCATGGAAGTCGCCAAGATGCGCGCGGCACGGCTGCTCTGGGCCAAACTATTGAAGCAGTTCAATCCGAAGGATCCGCGCTCTCTGTCGCTGCGCACCCATTGCCAGACCTCCGGCTGGTCGCTGACCGCGCAGGACGTCTTCAACAATGTGATGCGCACCACCATCGAAGCGATGGCGGCGACCCAAGGGCACACGCAGTCACTGCACACCAACGCGCTCGACGAGGCCTTGGCGCTGCCGACCGACTTCTCGGCCCGCATCGCGCGCAATACACAGCTCTTCCTGCAGCAGGAAAGCGGCACCAACCGCATCATCGATCCCTGGGGCGGCTCCTATTACGTCGAACGGCTGACCCGCGATCTCGCGGTCAAGGCATGGGGACATATCCAGGAGGTCGAAGCGCTCGGCGGCATGGCCAAGGCCATCGAAGCCGGCGTACCGAAACTGCGCATCGAGGAAGCCTCCGCCAAGACGCAGGCGCGGATCGATGCCGGACGGCAAGCCGTGATCGGCGTCAACAAATACAAGCCGGTCGATGAGGCCGCCATCGACGTGCTCAAGGTGGAAAACTCCACCGTGCGGCGGCTGCAGATCGACAAGCTGAAGCGGCTCCGCACCGAGCGCGACCAGAAGGAAGTCGAGCAGGCGCTCGCGGCGCTGACGCGCAGCGCCGGCGAAGGCAACGGCAATCTCCTGGCGCTCGCAATCGACGCGGCGCGGGCGAAAGCAACCGTCGGCGAAATTTCGGACGCGATGGAAAAGGTATTCGGGCGTCACCGCGCCGAGATCAAGTCCATCACCGGCGTCTACAAGCGGGAGGCGTCCGCCATGTCCAACCGGGTCGAGAAGGTGCAGGAACTGATCGATGCGTTCGAGACTGCCGAGGGCCGCCGGCCCCGCATCCTCGTCGCCAAGATCGGCCAGGACGGCCACGACCGCGGCCAGAAGGTGATCGCATCCGCCTTCGCCGATGTCGGCTTCGACGTCGACATTGGGCCATTGTTCGCCACCGCCGACGAGGCGGCGCGGCAGGCGGTGGAGAACGACGTGCATATTCTCGGCGTCTCTTCGCTGGCAGCCGCCCACCTCACCGCGGTGCCGGAACTCAAGGCCGCGCTGAAGAAGCACGGCCGCGAGGACATCATGATCATCGTCGGCGGCGTGGTGCCGCCGCAGGACTATGACACACTCTACGCAGCCGGCGCCGAGGCGATCTTCCCGCCGGGCACCGTGATCTCGGACGCCGCCGAAGAGCTGATCCGCAAGCTCAACGCCCGGCTCGGCCACAGCAGCGAGGCGGCGGAGTAGTTCTCCGCCCGCGGTACTTCTTCCAAAGGATCGCCCTTGCGCAGCATTGCATTCGTAGCGTTCGCTCGGACAATCGGCTTCGCGGGTCCGATCGCATGCGCTGCGACACTGGCATTCGCCGCCGATCCCAAGCCGGACTTTTCCATCAAGACCAAATGGGTCGAAGCCGGCATCTTCCTCGACGCCAGGATCAAGGCCGAGCCGGCGCTGGCGGCGAACTGCCTGGCCGAAGGCAAGGCATGGGCCACAAAGAACCGGGCCGATGCCGACAAGGAGCGCAAGCAGGACCCGGACCTGTTCCGCAACGCGTGGTCGTATGAGCGGAAATACCAGACCCGCTCGGTGGTCGATAGCCGTTATGTCAGCATCATCAGGGCGGACTACGAATATACTGGAGGTGCGCACCCCAACAGCGCGTCCGACACCATCCTGTGGGACAAGTCGGCGAACAAGCGCATCAGCATCCGTCCGTTCTTTAACGAGACGGCGGACAACGGCCCGACGATGAAGGCGATGCGGCAAGGCGTCACTGCTTCGCTCGAAGCCGAGAAGAAGAAACGCGGCGCTGATGGCACCGACGCCAGCGCCATCGAAGGCATCGAGGCCAAACTTCTCAAGATCGGCCCGGTCGCGCTGGCGCCATCGACCGAAGAAGGCAAGAGTTCCGGCTTGAACTTCTACTACGCACCTTACGCGGTTGGCTCCTATGCCGAAGGCGAGTATGTCGCTTTCGTGCCTTGGGAGGCATTGAAGCCCTATCTGACCCCGGAGGGCGCCAGAATTTTCGGCGGTGCGCGACCGAAGGACGATGAAGACCGGCCGCAATGACGGCCACGCTCAAGCGGCACGACGGCCTAGCGCTCGCTCGAGTGAGTGGGTCCAATCCGGAATCCAGGACTGGAACAGCGCGCGCCAGCGATCTTCGTCCTGCACAGCGGTGTCGAGTTGCACGGACCATTCGATAAAGGTCCGGTTGCCCTCGATAACCGGCAGCAGATGCATCGTTCCCTCGTAGCGCGTCGGAGCTGGAACGTCCGACTGCGACTCGGACGGAAATGGAAATGGATCGATACCCGCATAGGTCAGCGAGTGTGCTTCGTCGGAATGGCCGGCGAGCCGCTGCCTGATCCAGTTGCCGAGATAGCAGAAGCGCCTGATGGCGCCGACTTCATCGCCCCCCTTGTCATCCTCGATCACGCTTTCGCTGACCCCTTCAATATAGGCCGGGTAGTTGTTGAAATCGCGGATCAGGGCCCACACGGTTTCCAGGGGATGGTCTAGCACGGTGCTGTAATAAGCTGTCGTCATGGCTTTCTCCGCAATCGATCGCGGCTCGATGACTTGGCCGCACATGGATACCTATTTCGGGTAGCCCTGTTGCCGCCACCCGATTTCCGGATGTGGCGAGATGCCCACCGGCGATAAAACTGCTTTCACGACCAATGCCTTGCGAGCGGAGCGCAAAGCCGCCTAGAATGCGGATATTACAAGAGCGCCTGACCTCACGGCGCCGCAGGGAGGATCACCATGTCCAAAAAGATTACCCGCCGCGCCTTTGCGGCTTCGTCTGCTGCTGCGGCGGCTGTCGCGGGCTTTGGTTTCAAGCCGGCCTTGGCGCAGGCCTATCCGGCGCGGCCGGTGACCGTGATCGTGCCCTGGGGCGCCGGCGGCGGTACCGATGCGACCGCGCGCATCGTCGCGGCGCTATTGGAAAAGGATCTCGGCCAGCCGTTCAATGTGGTCAATCGCACCGGCGGCTCGGGCGTGGTCGGCCATTCCGCGATCGCAACCGCACCGGCCGACGGCTACACCATCGGCATGCTGACGGTGGAAATCTCGATGATGCACTGGCAGGGGCTGACCGAACTCGGGCCGAAGAGCTATACGCCGCTGGCGCTGATGAACGAAGATCCGCCCGGCATCCAGGTCAGTTCCACTTCGCCCTACAAGACCGTGAAGGAGCTTGCCGACGCCATCAAGGCCGCGCCCGCCGGCAAGTTCAAGGCCTCCGGCACTGGTCAGGGCGGGATCTGGCATCTGGCGCTGGTCGGCTGGATGCAGGCGATGGGACTTGCCCCCAATCACGTTGCGTGGGTGCCATCGAACGGCGCCGCGCCCGCGATGCAGGATCTCGCGGCGGGCGGGCTCGACCTCACCACCTGCTCGGTGCCGGAAGCGCGTGCGATCATCGAGGCCGGCAAGGCGCGCAGCCTCGCCGTTATGGCTAAGGCGCGCAACCCAGCCTTCCCCGATGTGCCGACGCTGAAGGAAGCAATGGGCATCGACTATTCGACCGGCGCATGGCGCGGCATTGCCGGCCCCAAGGGCCTGCCGCCCGATGTTGCGACCAAGCTCACCGCGTCGCTGAAGAAGGTCTATGACTCCAAGGAGTTCAAGGACTTCATGAGCAATCGCGGCTTCGGCACGGTATGGGGCGATGCGGCCGAATTCGCAGCCTTCATGGACAAGGGCGACGCCCAGATGGGCGTGGCGATGAAGGCCGCCGGTCTATCAAAGGCCTGATCTTCATCGGCTGACATCGCTCGAGATCCGCGGAGCCATTCATGCGTCTTCCCGATCGCGTCACGGGTCTGTTTCTCGTTGGCCTCGGCGCAGCCGCCGCCTATGGCGGCTGGCAGTTGCCACCGGTGCCCGGCCAGCCGGTCGGGCCCAACGTCTTCCCGTTGGTGATAGGAACGGGTCTGGCGCTGTGTGGGCTTGCGATTGCACTCGGGATTGGCCGCAGCTTCGAAGAAGAAGAACACCTTATTCCGGTCGAGGGTGGCCAACCGACGCCGCCGACCAGCAAGCTCTATGGTCTGCGCGCCCTGCTCCCGCCGGCGTTGCTGCTGCTTTACGTCGCGGTCGCCGAGCGGCTCGGCTTCATTCTCACGGCGGCAATGATCGTCTACGTGACCTCGACCGCGCTTGGCGCCCGCTGGAAGGCTGCGTTGCCGCTCGCGCTGCTTGCGCCGATCGGCATCCACCTGATTTTCTCAAAATTGCTGCGCGTGCCGCTGCCGCCCGGCGTTTTGCCGATGCCCTGGTGATCGATGCTCAATACCCTCGCCCAAGCCTTCGCGCTCATCACCACCTGGGAAGTCATCGTCGCGATGTTCGCGGCATCGGTCTATGGCCTCGTCATCGGATCGCTGCCCGGGCTATCAGCGACCATGGCGACCGCCCTCTTGGTCCCGGTCACTTTTTATCTGTCGCCGATCGCCGCGATCGCCACCATCGTGGCGGCATCCACGATGGCAATCTTCGCGGGTGACATTCCAGGCGCGCTGCTGCGCATTCCCGGCACCCCGGCCTCGGCGGCCTACGCGGATGAAGCCTATGCGATGACGCGCAAGGGCGAGGCTGAACTCGCGCTCGGCGCCGGCGTCTGGTTCTCCGCCGTCGGCGGCATCGCAGGCACCCTGTCGCTGATGATCCTGGCGCCGCCGCTTGCCGAAATCGCGCTGTCGTTCTCGACCTTCGAATATTTCTGGCTCGCATTCCTCGGCCTGATGTGCGCCACGCTGGTCGCGCGGTCTTCGCCGGTGAAGGCGATCGCCAGCATGTTCATCGGTCTCCTGGTCGCGTGCATCGGTATCGAAAATCCCGGCGGCGTGCCGCGCTTCACGTTCGGCATGACCAATTTGTTCGGCGGCATCGAGCCGATCCCGGCGCTGGTCGGCGTCTTTGCGGTAGCGCAGGTGATGCGCGCGATGCTGACGCCGGAGCCGCCGCCGATCCCGCGGCGCAAGTTCGGAAGCATCCTGGCCGGCCAGTGGAAGCTCACCAAGAAGTACAACTGGCAGATGACGCGCGGGAACATCATCGGCATCATCATCGGGGTGCTGCCGGGCGCCGGCGCCGACATGGCCGCCTGGGTCAGCTACGCGATGTCCAAGCGGTTTTCGAAAGAACCCGAGAAGTTCGGAACCGGCCATGTCGAAGGCCTGGTCGAAGCCGGCGCCAGCAACAACGCCAGCATCGCGTCCGGCTGGGTGCCGTCGCTGCTGTTCGGCATTCCCGGCGACACCATCGCGGCGATTGCGATCGGCGTGCTCTACATGAAGGGGCTGAATCCCGGCCCGACGCTGTTCACCGAAAAAGCGTCGAGCATGTACGCGATCTATTTGATGTTCATCATCGCCAACATCATCATGATCCCGCTCGGCATCGTCATGATCCGGCTGGCGAGCTATGTGCTGCGCGCGCCGCGTTCCACCGTGATGCCTGTGATCATGCTGTGCTGCGCGGTCGGATCGTTCGCGATCGGCAACAACATATTCGGCGTGGTTATCGTCGCGACCTTCGGGGTCATCGGCTATGTCATGGAAGAAAACGGCTATCCGGTTGCCGCGATGGTGCTCGGCATCGTCATGGGCACCATGGTCGAGCAAAGCTTCGTGACTTCGCTGATCAAATCCGACGGCAGCGTGTTGCCGTTCTTCGAGCGGCCGATCGCCGCGATCCTCGCCGCCATGGCGATCGGCGCACTGATCTGGCCGGTGCTGGTCTGGGTGTGGCGAAAGCTCAGGCGCGAGGCGCCAGCCGCCGCGTCGGCGTCCCGCTGAACGGACCGCGGCAGGCCCCTCGCCTGCGCGGCACGGCCGTTGTAAACCATGGCATGACCCTGCCGAAGACCGTTTCCCTCGATTTCAAGAAGCTTGCCAAGGACGTCCGCTCCGGGCACCGCGCGGCACTGGCGCGCGCGATCACCCTGATCGAGAGCCGCCGTGCCGATCATCAGGCCGCGGCGCGCGATCTGGTGCAGGCGCTGTTGCCCGACACAGGGAAAGCCGTCCGTGTCGGCATCACCGGCTCGCCCGGGGTCGGCAAATCCACCACCATCGACGCGCTCGGCATGTTTCTGATCGAGCGCGGCCACAAGGTCGCGGTGCTGGCGGTGGATCCCTCCTCGGCCCGCACCGGCGGTTCGATCCTCGGCGACAAGACGCGGATGGCGCGGCTGGCCAACTCCGAGGCCGCTTTCGTCCGGCCCTCGCCCTCGTCAGGCACGCTCGGCGGCGTCGCTGCAAAGACCCGCGAGGCAATGCTGCTCTGCGAAGCCGCTGGGTTCGATGTGGTGCTGGTCGAGACCGTCGGCATCGGCCAGTCCGAAACCGCGGTCTGCGACATGACGGATTTTTTCCTCGCCCTGATGCTGCCCGGCGCCGGCGACGAATTGCAGGGCATCAAGAAGGGTCTCGTCGAGCTCGCCGACATGATCGCGATCAACAAGGCCGACGGCGACAATATCAAGCGTGCCAATCTGGCGGCCGCCGAATATCGCGGCGCGCTGCATATCCTCACCCCCCGTTCGGAACATTGGCATCCGCCGGTCGTGACCTATTCGGCACTGACCGGCACCGGCATGGACACGCTGTGGCAGAAGATTCTCGATCACCGAACCGCCATGAATGCCTCGGGCGAGTTCGCAGCGCGGCGGCGCGAGCAGCAGGTGAAGTGGATGTGGTCGATGCTGGAGCAGCGCATGATGGCCCGAGTGCGGTCTGACGCCGCGATCCGCGCCAAGGTGAAAAAGACCGAGGCCGAGGTCGCCGACGGCCGCATCACGCCGGCGGTCGCCGCCGAGCAGATCGCGGAGTGGCTACGGTGAACGAAAAACTCCGCATTCTCGTCACGGGCTTCGGCCCGTTCCCCGGCGCACCCTACAACCCGACGCAGCCGCTGGTGGCGCGGCTGACGCGGCTGCGCCGCCCGGCCTTCGCCGATGTCGAACTCTCCAGCCACATCTTTCCCGTGACCTACAACGCGGTCGACCGCGAACTGCTGCTCGCCCTGCAGAAGCACAAGCCGCATGCGCTGTTGATGTTCGGCCTCGCTTCGCGGACGCACTTTCTGCGGATCGAAACCCGCGCCCGCAACGCCGTCACCATGCTATGGCCCGACGCCGCACAGACCCACGCCCGCAAGGGATCGATCACGGAGGGCGCCGATGCGCAAAGGTTCGGCCCGCACACCGCGAAGCTGCTGCGTGCCGCGAAGGGCACTGGCCTCGACGCCCGCGCCTCGCGCGATGCCGGCAGCTATCTCTGCAACTATCTGAGCTGGCGAGCGATCGAATCCGTCGATGCGGATAACGGCCTTCGCCTCGCCGCCTTCATCCACATCCCGCCACTGGCGCGCGGCGGCGCTTTCAGGCGCAAGGGCTTTGCGCGCATCACGCTGGAAGAACTGGTCGATGCCGGCGAAGCCATGCTGCTGGAAATGGTGAGGCTGGCGCGCAGAGCTGCGTAGGGCGCACCCAACATTAACCCTACCCCCAACAATCGTCGTCGCTCTTCCCGGTCTTCACCATGCCCGGTCGCATTTTCGCGATACCTATGAAGCCTGCGAATGCCGCGACCTGCATTGCGCGAGGGTCATTCACCATGGACATGAACCGCCGCCATCTCATTGGAGCGTCCGCCGCCGGTGTCGCCGGCGCGCTGGCGCTGTCGCCTGACGCCGCACGCGCCGCTCCGCCCGCTTCCACGCTCGGCCGCGACGTCACGCAATTCGGTGTCCGCCCGGGGAGTCCGGACGATCAGACCGCGAAACTGCAGCGCGCGATCGATGAAGCTTCGCGCGCGCAAGTGCCGCTGGCGCTGCCGCCGGGCGTCTACCGCACCGGCATGTTGCGCCTTTCGAACGGCACCCAACTGGTCGGCGTGCGCGGTGCGACCAAGCTCGTGTTCACGGGCGGCGCCTCGATGCTGCAGGGCGAAGGCGCCAACAATATCGGCCTCACCGGCATCACCCTCGATGGCGGCCGCATTCCGCTGCCGACGCGGCGCGGGCTCGTGCATTGCCTCGGCGGGCGGGATGTCCGCATCGCCGATTGCGAAATCACAGGCAGCGGCGGCAACGGCATCTGGCTCGAGCAGGTCTCGGGCGATATTTCCGGCAACATCTTCTCGAAGATCGAGACCACCGCGGTCGTATCCTTCGACGCGTTCGGCCTGATCGTCTCGCGCAACACCATCACCGATACCAATGACAACGGCATCGAAATCCTGCGCACGGCGATCGGCGATGACGGCACGCTGGTGCTCGACAACCGCATCGAGGACATCAAGGCCGGGCCCGGCGGCTCCGGTCAGTACGGCAACGCCATCAATGCCTTCCGCGCCGGCAACGTGATCGTGCGCGGCAACCGCATCAGGAATTGCGACTACTCGGCGGTGCGCGGCAATTCGGCATCGAACATTCACATCACCGACAACAGCGTCAGCAATGTCCGCGAGGTCGCGCTCTATTCGGAATTCGCGTTCGAGGGCGCCGTGATCGCCAACAACACAGTCGATGGCGCCGCCGTCGGCGCCTCCGTGTGCAATTTCAACGAGGGCGGCCGCATCGCGGTCGTGCAGGGCAACGTCATCCGCAATCTGCTGCCGAAGCGGCCGATCGGCACCGCGCCCGACGACGACGCCGGGATCGGCATCTATGTCGAGGCAGACTCGACGGTCACAGGCAATGTGATCGAGAACGCGCCCTCCTTCGGCATCATCGCCGGCTGGGGCAAGTATCTCCGCGACGTCGCCATTACCGGCAACGTGATCCGCAAGGCCTTCGTCGGCGTCGGCGTATCCGTGCTGCCCGGCGCCGGGACGGCGCTGGTCAACAACAACATGATCTCGGAAACCCCGCGCGGCGCCGTGGTCGGGCTCGACCACGCCCGCACGATTACGACCGATCTGTCAACCGAAGGCGCCCAGCGCTACGCGCAGGTGGTGGTCGGCGGCAATGCAGTCAGGCGGTAGCCGGCCCTCGCCCGCCTACAGTGCGTTCCGCAGCAGCGGATAGCGTTCCTTCATGGCGTCGAGATCGAGCGCCGGGAACGACATCTCGCCCAGCGCCAGCGGATCGGCCACAGATGGCGCGACTTCCACAACAGTGAGCTGGCTTTCCAGTGCGACCAGAACGTCGGCGGGAACATCGCGCGGCGGCGTGGGAGCAATCGGCGCAGGCTGCGGCTGAAGCTGCACCACGGGCTGCGGCTGAAGCTGCATTACCGGCTGCCGGTACCCTTCATCGCGCGGCAGCGGCGTCAGCGGCAGCGACGACGTTCGACGCCGGCCAAGCCAGGCCATGTCGATATGTGTGTTGTCCAGCGAGGCTTCGCGGCTCAACAGCTCGCGCCAGGTTGCAACCGCAGCCTTGGCTTCCCGGATGTTTTCGAGAAATTCGCGTTCGGTGTGAAAGCGGCGCCAGCGCCCGGTTTCGAACAATTCAGTAAGGTATTCCAGCCGTTGCTCGGCAAGGTTGCACCAGCCCGCAACGATGTTGCGGCCACGTGCCACGTCTGCAGGATGTGCCATAAATCAGCCCGTAGGAGAGAGACCGACGCAGACGCAACCAGAGACGAATCAGTTTGGAGATGACAGGGATATTCTGTGGAAAACTTTTTGGTTGTCCAGTACGTGCAGCTACGGATTGCACCAGCAAGCAAAGAAACCCGCACAAATACGGAGTCGTCACCTCAATCCACCGTCAAGCCGCACAGCAGCATGGACGCGTTGCGAAGCGCACGCCGGTAATTGCGCGTGAGAAGACGCACGGGAAAATTGCACATCGCGCCGACAAACCAGAAACTTGTACCCCGGGCAAGCAGGCGCGGCGGCGCATGCAACGCAACTTCTTCGAAAACTTGTGCTGAAAATGAAAGACCCGTCCGGGGGGACAACCGGACGGGTCAAGCCATATGGGCGCTTGGGGTGGATGGGCGCTCGCGCCGAATATAGCCATTGGGGAGGGATTACCGCTCCCACATCAGTTGGTCGCAACACCCTCGCCAGACGTTCAAAACGACGGATGATTTTTTTAACGTTCTCTTCAGGAGGCGATTGCCGAAAATCACCGCGTAGCGGGCTTATTTCGCTCCGTTTGCGGCCGATTTTTCCGATGCCATCGACGGCGGGGGGTCATTCAGCGCCCGGCTCACGGAAGCGTTATCGGCGGACGGGTCGAGCGCCGGCGCCTTTTCTCCCGTTGGCTTGCCCGAGGCCGAGGCAAGTGGAACCGCCGGCGCGGCGGCTGCGGCGGTAACCGCGGCAAGGGCGTCGGCTTCGCCCGCCCCGAACTGATCGTCGCGGCCGGGGATGCCGAGATCACGAGCGGTGCTCGTCAGAATCGCGCGAACATCGCCAGGCTTCAGTGCCGGGTTGCGCTCCATGATCAGCGCCGCAACGCCGCTGATATAGGCCGCGGAGAACGAGGTGCCCGACGTGATCTGATATTTGTCATCGGGCGCCGGCAGGAAGATATCCGCGCCAGGCGCGGCAACTGCGATGTGGTTGCCGCGGTTCGACGCCGTAAACAGTTTTTCCTGTGCGTCGGTGCCGCTCACCGCGATGACGTTCGGATTGGCGGCCGGATAGAGCGGCGGCGATTTCGCACCGGCATTGCCGGCCGCGGCGACCATCAGGATGCCGCGGGCCGCCGTCGCCGCGATGCCGCGCTCGATCAGTGGATCCTTTGGGCCGGCAAAGCTCATGTTGATGATCTGCGCGCCGTGCTCGGCCGCATAGTTCAGTCCCCGGAGGATCACATAGGACGTGCTCTCCGCGCCCTTCGATCCCGCGCCGAATGCGCGGATCGCAATCAACCTCGCTTCCGGTGCGCTCCCCATCAGCCTGGCATGCGCGACGATCGCGCCGGCAATGCCGGTGCCGTGAGTGTGCGGGCCCTCCTTGCTGCCGAGTGCGTCAAAACTGTCGGCGACCGAATTGGCGAGTTCAGGATGCCTGGCGTCGACGCCTGAATCGATCACCGCGATGGTGACGTTCATGCCGCGGACAAACTTGTGCGCCTGCGGCAGCCGAAGCTGGGCAACGGCGTATTGCGCGGCGTCGCCTTCGGTCGAAGCCTTCTTCTGATCCTGCAGGAAGTAGCGGAAATTGAGCTGCACCGAACGCACGCTGCCGTCGGCTGCGAGTTCGCGGCGCACGGTGTCCACCGGGCGGTTATCGACGATGCGGAACAGGCCGATGGTGCCGCCGAGCAGCGGGAAGTTCTGCGACGCGATGCGCTCCAGGCCGTGACGCCGCGCCAGTTCGTCGGCGTCGGCGTTGGATAACGCGCCGTCGATTTCGGCGACGAGCTCGTTCTTGACCGCGCGCAGATTGACCGCCGCCTGAGCATTGTTGTTGCCCGATCCGCCCTTGCCCTTCTTGGCCGAAGCGCCGTTGCCGCCGCCGGCCGACATAACCGGACGATCGAAGCACTCGCCGTCGGGACCGCGCATCGCATACTGGCAAGCCGGATAGAGGTTGGGCGAAAACCGCGCATAAGGCAGCGTCGACCGCACGCCGGCGCCCGGACGGACACGCAGGGTCGAACTCATGGTGCCGATACGGGACGGCGGCGTCCGCGCGGCGGTATCGACGCTCGGGCGGGCAGCGACAGTCGGGCGGGCAGCGATGGTCGGGCGCGCAGCGATGGTGGGGTTGATGCGTGGCGTTATCGTCGGATTGATGGTGGGTGTCCGCGCCCCGACATTGAGGTTGGGCGTGCGCATGATGCTTTGCGCATGAACTGGCGAAGCTGCAGCCGTGATCAAAGGCAAAAGCGCCGCCGGCAAAATCAATGCCGCGCGGCGCGCCTTCATCAGCCAATTCGGGCCATCGTGAACCATGGGACCTCGGCTTTCCCGGGGCGCGCCGGAGACTCTACGGCGTTGCGACCGCCAGGCTGACGATCTTCTCGCGCTGGAGCCTGCTCAACAGGCTTGCGGCCTCGTCCTTGCTCATCGTCTTGTTGCCGAACTGCACGCGGAACATGCCGCCCTTGGCGCCGTCGACGATCGAGGCCTGGTAATTGTCGAGCAAAGCGGTGATGTCGGCGATACGGGCTTCCGGCGCAAACCGCACCAGCGCGCGCGGCGGCGTCGCCGCAACGCCGAGATCGCGGGTGATGGGCGCCGAAGACGACCGCTCGTTCACGCTCAGCGACGCGGTCTGGAACGAAGCGGTCTGATTCTTCATCAGCACCGCGCCGATGACGCCGGCCTGCAACAGTAGCAATACGGCGCCGAGGCTCGCCGACCAGGCCAGCGTGCGGGGCGACAGCCGTGCGAAAAATTCCGATACCCGGGCCGACAGGCTGACCGAACGCGCCGGCTCGCGCGCCGGCTCCGCGTCGATCGCCGCGAACAGCTTTTGCATGGCGCGCGCGGACGGCGCACCCAGGCTCTCGTTGAGGCTGATCGTCTCGGCATATTCCTCGCGGATGACGGCGTATTGCCGGGCCAGTTCGGGATCGCTGGCGAGCGCTTCCTCGACGCGGCGCGCATCGCGCGCGTTCAGGGTGCCGGCCGCGTGGAAGGGCAACAGCGTCTCGACTTCGCTGGGCTCGTGATCCAGCATTTTTTTGCTCGCTGCCATCATGGCCAACCTCGCTCTATGCCTGCTGCCTTGAGCAACTCGGCCAATTTCTTGCGCGCATAAAACAGGCGCGTCTTGACGGTGTTCTCCGGAATACCGACGATTTCGGCCACCTCTTCCACGGACTTCTCGTGGTAGTAGACGAGATCGACGATCTCCCGATGCTCTGGCGAAAGTGCCGTCAGGCACTTGCGCAACGCTTCACCCGTATCCTTCTTCTGCACCACCACTTCCGGATCGTCGGACGTGTCCTCGATCGCGTTCGCGGTTTCGTCGTCCAGTCCAACGTCCTTGCGGCGCCGAAGTGCCGAAAGTGCCTTGAACCGCGTAATCGCCAGGAGCCAGGTGGTAACGGCGGATCGGCCTTCGAACTTGCCAGCCTGACGCCACACATCGAGAAAAACCTCGCTGATGAGGTCTTCCGCAATCTGTTCGTCCCTTACGAGCCGAAGCCCGAAACGGAACACCCTGACATGGTGCCTTCCGTAAAGCACCTGCATGGCGAGCCGGTCGCCTTGAGCGATCCGAGCGATCAGAACTTCATCTGAAGCCGCCTGTGTCGCGCTCAATGGCCGTCTCGCAAAGTTGGTCGGACGGGAGTGGCCGGCGGTTCGATGGGAAGAGTGAGATTCTTCACATTACGGGAATGCCGGAATTGCATGTGTGACCTACCCCACAGACGGACACGGTCCGGCCATTTTCCCGGCGGAAACGAGCTGAGCCCCATTATTGGTACCATAATACGGAAACACTTTCCTAAAGACGCGCCACCCCGACCTTATCAAGGCTTCGCCAGCAGGACAGCCTCTGTGCGACGGTCAGGGTTTCCGCAATGTCCGGTTCCATACTATCGGAATTCGGCAGATTCTATTGCGAAAACAGTGCAATGGCAGGGTTTTAACGGACCCGATTCGACCTCAAAAGATACCAAACCTAAAGGCTTTATTCCCTAAAGTTTCGTCGGGCATACACCAACAGCGACGGGACATGAGCAGCGCGGCTTCATTGCTTCAGGGGCAAGCCTCCCACAGTGCGACCGCATGCCCGGTCCGCCTGCCGTCGGAAGTATTGAAGCGCCGGGTCAGCCAGCGCCGCCACATGCTCGCGGTCCAGGGCGTCAGCTATTCGCTCATCACCTCGGTTCTGCTGGTCTACTGCTACGCCGGCACCGTCCCGATCATCATCCCGTCGGCCTATTTCCTTTCCGGTATCGGATTGGTCTCGATCTTCGTCGTGTTGTCGGAAGCTCACTTCAACGACCGGTTCGAGGACCACTATCTCACGATCTTCCAGGTCGCCGGCCACGTCGCGCTCCAGCTCGGCTTTCTGCTGGCGGCGCCCGAAATCGGATTTGCCTTCCTGAGCGTCGTATTCCTGATCTTCGGGTTCGGCGCGCTGCGAATGACGTCCCGGCAGGCAATCATCACCTGGACGCTGACCATGATCGGCCTGGCGCCGATCTTCCTCTTTGCCAACACCCCGATCGGCCTGCCGATCACCACCCAGATCGAACGCGTCGCAGCCATGCTTTCCTTTGTCTTCACGATCGGGCAATGCGCCTTCGTGGGATTGTATGGCTCCACCATGCGCAAGATGCTTTATGACCGCAGCTTCGAACTGAAGGCGGCGTACAAGCGGATCGAGGAGCTTGCGGAGCTCGACGAGCTGACCGGGTCGTCCAACCGCCGCAGCATCATGCGGATGCTGGAGGAGGAGATTGATCGCGCAGCCCGCGGCGGATCGCCCTGCTCCATCGCGCTGATCGACCTCGACTGGTTCAAACGCATCAACGACGCCTACGGCCATCCGACGGGCGACGAGGTGCTGCGGACATTCTCGATCACCACGTTCGCCAACATCCGCAGCGTCGACCGGTTCGGCCGATATGGCGGCGAGGAATTTTTGCTGGTGCTGCCCGGCATGGACACCGGCCAGGCCATGCGGGCGCTCGACCGCCTGCGGGTTATTATCGCCGAGCTCGATTGGAGCGCATTCTCGCCGGGCATGAAGGTGACGATGTCGGCAGGCGTTGCAATGCTGAATCCGAACGAAACTTCAGACACATTACTCGCGCGCGCCGACAGCGCGCTTTATGCAGCCAAGGCGCAGGGACGCAACCGTATTACCAGCGCCTGATCCAACATTTTCAGCTCCGACGGCGAAGAATCCGCTGCCGGCTTTTGCTCCAGGATAGAGTCATGATTTCGAAGACCGCCATTTCTCCCTCCCCCGGAAGTCTGCTCGACGAGTTGCAGTCCACGCTCGCGCACGGAACCGTCGCTCGCCGGGTGGAAACCCTGCGCCGGGTGACCGACCTCTTCATCAACGGCGCGGTGGATTATTCGGACGAGCAGATCGGGCTGTTCGACGACGTCTTCCAGTGCCTGATCGATCACATCGAAACCTCGGCCAAGATGCTGTTGGCCAACCGCCTGGCTCCGATCGACACTGCGCCACCGCTCACCATCCGCGCACTCGCATTCGATGACGTCATCGAGGTGGCGGGTCCGGTGCTGTCGCAATCGGCGCGCCTCGACGACAAGACCCTGATCGAGAACGCGCGCAGCAAGAGCCAGGCGCATTTGATGGCGATCTCGACCCGCAAGACCCTGAGTGGCGCGGTCACCGACGTGCTGGTCCAGCGCGGCAATGACGAAGTGGTCGCGTCGACCGTCAACAACCCCGGCGCGGAATTCACCGAGCGCGGTTTTACCCGCCTCGTCAACCGCGCCGAAGGCGACGACGATCTCACGGCCTGCATCGGCTTGCGTCCGTCGGTACCGCGGCATGTCTATCTGAAACTGCTCGCCAAGGCCTCCGACACGGTGCGGCAGCGGCTGGAGGCCGCCAATCCCCAGCAGGCGGCCGAGGTGCCGACCGTGGTCAAGGAGGCGACGCGGCGCGCGCGCTCGGCGACCTCAACGATCACCAGGGACACTGCGATTGCGCACGCGCTGGTCAAGTCGCTGTACGAGGACGGTCGGCTCGACGAATCGGAGGTGGCATCGTTTGCCAAGGCCGGGAAATTCGACGAAGCCAACGCCTCGATCGCGGCGCTCGCCAACGTATCGGTTGCGATCGCCGAGAACATGATGATCGAAAGCCGGGCCGAAGGCGTGATGATCCTGGCGAAGGTCGCCGGGCTGTCATGGTCGACAGTCAGGACCATCATCAGGATGCGCGACGAACTGTCCGGCGCGGAGCCGACCGATCTTGTCGCCAGCCAGGACACCTATGAGCGGTTGCGGCCGTCGACGGCGCAGCAAGTGCTGCGCTTTCACCGCATGCAGCAGAACGTGCCGGCGTAGGTTCGCAGTTTCAGTATTTCAGCAGCTTCGCCCCGGCGAGCGCGCCGATCGCCGTCACCAGCGCGGTCGCGATCGTGTACCAGGCCGCCACGAACAGCGGGGAGTCATCCGTGCAGTGTGATGCGTAGAGCGTCGCGGCCAATCCCGCCGACAACAGTCCAGCGATGGCGCCGGCAACCGCTGGCCGTGACGGCGCTCCGTGACGCAATCCGAGCAGCGCACCGGCAAGGAGCGGCAGCGACATCAGCGGGATCGCCACCATGCAGGTCGATGAATTCTTGCCGACCAGCCGCGTCATCATCGGCAATCGCTGCGGCATCATCATCTCGCCGCCGATCGCCGCGGCCAGGATCCCGACCGGCGCCAGCAGCAGCCAGCCAAATCCCCGCAGCGAGGCCTCGGGCCGCGACAGGTGCAGGCTGACGGCAATCGCCGCGATCGCCAGCGCCAGCGTCACTGCGAATTTGAGGTCGAAGAACGGATTGCGCATCGCAACCATCACGTCGGGCCTGACGCCGAGTTCCGTGAAGAACATCAATAGCGAGACTGGTGCAGCGGCCAATAGCGCCAGCATCAGTGCGAAGCCAACGGGGCGCGCCCGGTGCGCGTTGTCGGCAGCCAACGTTCGAATGAGCTGATCGGTATCCATTCTCACCGTTCCCGTAGCTTCGCCGTCAGGCTGGCGAGCCCCCGATGCAGCGCCACCCGCACCGCGCCCTCGCTCATCGAAAATTTCGCCGCCGTATCCTTGATCGAGGCGGCATCGACCGCGATCGCCTGCAGCACGTCGCGCTGCCGCGCCGGCAGCGTCTGAAGTTGGGTCGCGACCTCGCTTGGCGATGCGGTCTCGGCCGGCGTTTCGCCCGGCAGCGTCTCGGCGAAATCGTCGATATCGACGAAAATGCGCCGGCCGCGGCGGCGCAGCGCATCGATCAGCTTGTTCCGGGCGATCGCAAACAACCATGGGGCAAACGGGGCGCTAACGTCCCAGGTGTGCCGCTTCAGATGAACCGCCAGCAAAATATCCTGCACGATGTCCTCGGACTGATCGACCGGTTGCCCTGCCCGCGCCAGACCGCGGCGCGCCGCGGCCCGGAGCACCGGCGTGACGGCCTTGAGCAGGCGGTGATACGCCGCACTGTCGCCTGCGATGGCCGACCGCATCAGGCCGGTCCATTCGTCATCCCGCTCGCGCACGCGCGCTCCTACCCTGCAATTCGGTCGATCTTTCAATTTGTTACGTCAGGACAATTCGATCACGGAGTCGTGATCCAAGGTCCCGGTCGGCTGCCTGTCCGGGAATCGGATCGGCCGCCCGCACGATGGCAGGCTCATAACATCGATTGCGCGAGCCCGCATCCGGTCGGCAGCAACACGATTGCCCAGCTTTTGCCGGGTGTTGCCCGAAGATTCCCTTTTTCTGCCGTGCTGCGGACACCCGCAGGGTCTCATTTCGCCGCTGGGCGGCGGCCAATGGGGAGATTCCATAAATGACAATCAAAGCCAGCGCGCGGTCGGCCTTGATTATTACGGCAGGGTTCTTGGTAGGTTTCGCGGTACCGTTACCGGCGATGGCCGCGGGCGCAGATGACGCCGCCGCCGTCTCGAAATCGGAGAGTGCGACGCCCGCCAAGTCCGTCAAGCAATCCCTGAAGAAGCGCGACGCCCATCGCAAAACCACACGCGGGGCCGCGAAATCCACCGAGACCAACGAGACCAAGAAGCCTGAGGAAAAGCAGGTCGCCGATGCCAGTGGCGGCACTCCGCCCGCGATTCCCGAATGGCTCGCCAACGCCAACGCCCAGATGACCGCGGCCGACGCGCCAGCCGATAGCGCCAAGGGGATGTCGGCGGCCATGTCCGAGAAGGCCAATACGGTCCTGCAGGCGGCGGCGGAAAAGCCTGTAGACGCCGAGGCGCCGCCGGCTGAAGCAGCCGTGGTTGCCTCCGACCAGCTCAATGACGTCGACCGCGCGCTGCAGGTGGGCCCGGCCGAGACCTCTTCCACGCAGACGGTCGCGATGGCTTCGGCCAAACCGGCATCGGATGGCTCCGCTCAGGCCGCTGCCAACGACAGTTCCACCCTGGACAAGACCTCGCTGATCGGAAAGATCTTCATCGCCTTCGGCGCCCTGCTGACGATGGCCTCGGCCGCGCGCATGTTAATGGCGTAGCGGCGGCCCTCGCGGTCCGGACGCGGCAAGGCGCGTCCGGAACCGGCCTCGCCCACTTGAAGCCCACCCCGGCTGCGGGCACATTGCGCACCGCAAAAGCGGCACCGGGGTGGATCATGGCGACGTTCGAACACATCATTGTCGAGAGCAAGGGCGCGGTTGGCATCATTACGCTGAACCGGCCGAAAATGCTCAATGCACTTTCGTTCGGCGTGTTTCGCGAGATTGCGGCGGCTGTCGATGACCTCGAGGCCGACGACAAGATCGGCTGCATCCTGCTCACCGGCAGCGAAAAGGCGTTCGCCGCCGGCGCCGACATCAAGGAGATGCAGCCGAAAAGCTTCATCGACATGTTCTCCAGCGATTTCACTGCCATCGGCGGCGACCGCGTCGCTACCTGCCGGAAACCCACGATTGCAGCCGTCAGCGGCTATGCGCTAGGCGGCGGCTGCGAGCTCGCTATGATGTGCGACATCATCATCGCATCCGACACTGCAAAATTCGGCCAGCCCGAAATCACGCTCGGCACCATCCCCGGAATCGGCGGCACCCAGCGGCTGACGCGTGCGATCGGCAAGTCCAAGGCGATGGATCTCTGCCTCACCGGCCGCATGATGGATGCCGCGGAGGCCGAGCGTTCCGGCCTGGTCAGCCGCGTTGTGCCGGCCGACAAGTTGATGGAAGAGGCGCTGGCGGCCGCCGAAAAGATCGCCTCGATGTCGCGTCCCGCGGCCGCGATGGCCAAGGAAGCCATCAACCGCGCGTTCGAGACGCCGCTGTCGGAGGGCATGAATGTCGAGCGCAACCTGTTCCACTCGACCTTTGCGCTCGAAGACCGCTCCGAAGGCATGGCGGCGTTCATCGAGAAGCGCAAGCCGGTCAACAAGAACAGGTAGCGCTTTGCTCGAATTGCGTAGGATGGGCAAAGGCGCTTAGCGCCGTGCCCACCATTCTGGCGTCCGATGCAAGCAAAGGTGGGCTTTGCGCACCCTATGGCGCTACAGCTACTTTGCATGGGGTTGTTTTCGATATTTTCGTTGTCTCGCTATTTCGTCCGCGCCAGCGCCGCATTGACCAAGGCGCGGTAACCGCGCTCGGCAAACGTCGTCGGGCGGTCGAGACCGAGCCGTTTCAGGCATTCGCGCTTCGCAGCATCCGGCGGCTGCGTCATTCCCTGCCACAACAAGCCAGGCAGAAGCAGCGGCGTTCGCTGCGCCTCGCGCAGCAACTGCAACGCCGGGATCAGCCGTTGCTCGACCTCGGTAAAATCGCTGCCGAACGGAAACGACGGCAGCAGCCCGGCCTCGCGCGCGGGCTTCAAGGCTTCCATGATTCGTTCCGGAAAGTTCTCGCGGTGGGCGCGCGGAATTTCATACGTCTTCGGCAGCTTGCCAGCGTCCTTGGCGATCCCAGCCAGTTCATCCTGGAAGCGGGAGTCCGTGACCGCCAGCATCGCCGCGATGGTTTCGGCATCCGATTTGCCCCTGACGTCGGCTGCGCCATATTCGGTGACGAACACGTCGCGCAGATGCCGCGGGATGGTCTGGTGACCGTAATTCCAGCGAATGTTGGAAAGCGTCTTGCGACCGGCCGGCCGAGTCGATTCCAGCGCGAGAAGTGATCGCGCGCCCTGCAGCGCGAACGCCTGCGCGACGAAATTGTACTGACCACCGACGCCGCTCACGACCTGGCCATCCTCGAGGCCATCGGAGACCGCAGCTCCCATCAGCGTCGCCATCATTGCGGTATTGATGAAGCGCGCATCGATCCGCGCGCGGCGCTTGGCCTCCTCGTCGCCATAGAGCTGGTTGGTGAAGGACACCGGCATCATCTGAATGCGCGCGAGTTGCTCGGCCGGCATCTCGCGCAACGCGCGATAGAACGATTTCGGCCCGAGAAAAAATGCCCCATGCAGCACCGCGCCATCGATCTCGCGCTTGAGAATGCCCGCATCGATCAGGCCAAGGAACGCATCGATCAACATTTCGCTGACGCCATAGAGTCCTTTGTCGAACGGGCCCATCTGCGCAGGTTCGGCGCCCGGCCCGAGCCGCTTCATGATGGCGCGAAACTGTGTATTGTCGCGGTGGCGGACAATCAGCCCTTGCGCCAATGCATCGCCGACCTGCCCGATGCCAATCTGCAGCGTGCCACCGTCAGGCACGAGGCCCGCCGCGTGAAGCCCGATCGCATATTTGGTGTCGCTGACCGGCTCGGCCGGCGGCGCGAACAGAGGAAAATCCGTCTCGGGGCTGTCGAGGACAGCAGAAAATTCATCACCCGGCAGATCGCCAGCGCCTGGCATGAACGGCAGCTCCGAATTGACCTGCCCGATCAGCTTGAAAGATGCCCGGCCTTCGTTGCGGGCGCGCAGGATGTCGAGCGTCGTATCGGTGTTGCAGCTCAGGCTGTAGCGCGTCATGCCCTCGACCACGCGTTTCGCCACCAGTTGGGTGACGACGTTCAGCCCGCGCGTCAGCAGATAGGACGAGGCATGGGTATAGTTCGCGGAGATGTAATGCTGCTGCGCGTACGGAACGCGCAGCCATTTGCCGGCCAGGAAGAAGAACTCGATCACCTGGATGTTGGGCGGCAATTCACCGGCATGCAGCGCATTGGCATACGCGAGGTCAGGATATCCGCCGAACAGGCGATCGATCACCGGGCCGATGAAGCGCCGTTCGAGCAGGCTTGAGGGCCGCGGCTTTTCCAGCGTCAGCGCCGAAAACAGGGTGAGCTTGATCGAGCGGTCAGCCACGGCGCGCGCGTAGAGCGCGTTGACGACATGGTTGGCCTTGCCAAGCCCGAGCGGCAAGCCGACTACGAGGTCGGTTCCGACATCGCGGATGATGTCCTCCGCGATTGATTCGGGATCGGAAAACAGCTTTGGCATCAGTTGCGGACCCGGGCACAGCTTGGAAGCCAACCGCCCTGAGTCGGACGCCAGCCACCGGACCATAGCGCATTTGCCGCTGAACTTCGTCTGTGACGAACCGGCAACAGCCAAGCACGGATTTCACCGAATTAATGTACTGATGTCGCGCGGCAGTTTGCCTGTGGCCACGGTGCCCCCTAAACAGGTAGACGAGCCGGGGCTGTCGGCGGGGGCGAGCAAGCAACGCATGATCCGGAATGACGGGGTAACCGCCATTTCTGAAGATCATGCCCAAACAGGAAGACAGAGCGGGATGACTCGAAGCAGGGTTATCACGTTCTCGTGTTGGCTACGGGATCAAATGGCAAGGCGCGCCGCAGGGGTTGGCCAGGTTACACGACGGTTGCTTCGATCGGGCATTTGCCTTGCGGCGGGTTGCTTCGTGTTGGCGGCACCGGCCGCGCATGGCGAAAGCCTGCCCGACGCGCTGGCCAAGGCTTACCAGACCAATCCCGCGCTCAATGCCGAACGCGCCCGCCAGCGCGCCACGGACGAGAACGTACCGCAGGCGCTTTCGGGTTATCGGCCGCAGATCATCGCTACTCTCTCCGCCGGCTTTCAGGCAGTGCGCAACCTGCTGCCCGACAACACCGTCCAGTCGGCGAACCTGAAGCCCTGGACCATCGGGGTGACCGTGTCCCAGACGTTGTTCAACGGTTTCAAGACCGCCAACAGCGTCCGCGTGGCGGAGCTGCAGGTGCAATCCGGTCGCGAAGCCCTGCGCAATGTCGGCCAGGGCGTGCTGCTCGATGCGGTCACGGTCTATACCAACGTGCTCGCCAACCAGTCGCTGGTGGAAGCGCAGCGCGCCAACGTGGCGTTCCTGCAGGAGACGCTCGGTATCACCCAGAAGCGACTCAATGCCGGCGATGTCACGCCGACCGATACCGCGCAGGCCGAGGCTCGCCTGAGCCGGGGCCGCGCCGATCTGAACGCCGCCGAGGTCAACCTCGCCGTCAGCCAGGCGACCTATGCCCAGGTCATCGGCAACGCACCCAACCAACTCCGGCCCGCTGACACCGTGGATCGCCTGCTGCCGCGCAGCCGCGACGACGCCACCGGGCTTGCCTTCCGCGAACATCCGGCGGTGATGGCGGCAAGCTTCGATTTCGACGTCGCCTCTACCTCGATCCGCGTCGCCGAGAGCAGCTTGATGCCGACCATCACGCTGCAGGGCAGCGCCAGCCGCAGCAAGCAGTCGGATCCAACCCTCGGCACCTTCGGGACCGATCAGGCCTCCATAACCACCCAGCTCACCCAGCCGATCTATGATGGCGGCATGGCCGCCTCCCAGACCCGGCAGGCCAAGGAAATCGCTACTCAAAGCCGGCAGGTGCTGGATCAGGTCCGCAACCAGGCCCGCACCGCCGCGGTCGGCGCCTGGGTTGCCAACGAGGGCGCCAAGATTGCGGTCACCGCCTCCGAAGCCGAAGTCCGCGCCGCCACCGTCGCGCTGCAGGGCGTGCAGCGGGAGGCCGCCGGTGGCCAGCGCACCACGGTCGACGTGCTGAACGCGCAGCAGGACCTGATCCTGGCCAAGGCGCGGCTGATCGGCGCGCAGCGCGACCGCGTGATCGCCTCCTATACGCTGCTCAGCGCCGTTGGCCGGCTCGACGTCAAGAACCTCGGCCTCAACACGCCGGATTATCTGCCTGAAGTGCACTACCATCAGGTGCGCGACGCCTGGCACGGCTTGCGGACGCCATCCGGGCAGTAGGTTGTATTTTCTCCCTGTGTTAACCGGACGCTGATCATGTCGGGTATTTTCAGTCGCCAGTAACCGGCGTTGGCCTAAAACTCAGGGGTTCCCGCCCCCGTTTTATTTCGATGGATTTTGCGAGGCCTCGTGGTTTCAAACATCCTGCGCTGGTCGGCCAACGGCCTGTTGGTCCTCGTCCTGTCGATCATCCTTGTGATCACCTCGTTTCGCATGGCGGCGTCGATACGCGAGACCGGCATGCGCGCCCAACTGGCGCCAAGGACCGGCCATCTGGTGCCGACACGATCGGGCGGCGTCTTCGTGCAGGAGAAGGGCCCGGCGAACGGCATTCCCGTGGTGCTGTTTCACGGCACGGCGGCGTGGAGCGAGCTATGGCGGCAGACCAGCGACGCGCTGGCATCGGCCGGCTTTCATGTGATCGCCCTTGATCTCCCGCCGTTCGGGTTCTCGGATCGTCCCGGCAACTATACGCGGCAGGACCAGGCTGCCCGAATCAACGACGTGCTCGATACATTGGAGGCCCCGCCCGCCATCATCGTCGGACACTCCTTCGGCGCCGGGGCTGCGACTGAGCTGGTGATGCGATATCCGGATCGGGCACGCGGATTGGTGCTGGTCGATGCGGCCCTCGGATTGACGGCCACGCCATCGGCCGCGCCCTGGGTAGTTCAGCCGCAATGGATTCGCGAAATCCTGGTGTCGCTGACCATCACCAATCCGATCGCGACGCAAATGCTGCTGCAATCGATGATCGCGAAGAAGGAGCGCGCGCTGCCGGAATATGTTGCGATCCTGCAAAGGCCGCTGGCCCAGCGCGACAGCACAAGCGACATCGCCGACTGGCTTTATTATTTCCTCGGCACCGACACGGGTGCGGCAAGTGCGGACCGCACTGCCTATGCGAAGCTGGAAGTCCCGGTCGCGATCCTGTGGGGCGACAAGGATACCATTACGCCGGTCGAGCAGGCGCGCGATCTCCAAACGCTGCTGCCGTCAGATACGAACCTGACCTTGCTGCCGGGGCTTGGCCACATTCCGCAGATCGAGGACCCCGGCATGTTCAACGACGCCCTGCTCAAGACGCTTGCAAAACTCTAGACTGGGCAGAGATTCGAACCGGCCGGAGATATCATGGACATCATCAGATTGTGCGCCTGGGGCTATGCCGCCCTGCTCGGCTTCGTGATTCTCACCGGCTACATCCCTGCCTTTATCGACGCCAATGACATGATCTTCGGCCTGTTCCGCCGCACCTGGTATGCCGATGGGCTGCATCTGGTTTCGGCGCTATGGGCGGCCGCAGCGGCGATGACCTCGCGTCGCGCCTCGGAACTGTTCTTTCAACTGTTCGGCGTGTTCTATTTCGCCGACGGCATGCTTGGCCTGCTCACCGGCAGCGGCTATCTCGACTTCGGCATCCTGATCAATGGCGTCCTCAACCTGCCGCTCTCGACGCGGTTCTTCGCCAATGCACCCCATCTCGGCCTCGGCGGCGTGGCGATCCTGATCGGATATCTGCTGGCGCCGCGGACGCGGACCGCCGTTCATGCTTAAGTGGCTGCGGCGCGTCCTCGCTGTCGTCGCAATCCTGATTGCACTGACGGTGCTTTTGCCGCTGGCCTATATCGAGGGTACGTGCCGTCCGTCGTCCGGCGCAACAGCGGCGAGCGCACCGGTCGTGCCCCTGCCCGCGATCGACGAGGCGGGCTACCGGCGCAAGCTGAACAACACGTTCTTCACCTTTCCCGAATGGTACATCGTCTATTCCTTCGAGGATTTCGGACGTTTCCTCGACCGCTCCAGCGAAAGCCATTTTGGCTATCTCGGTCACATCTTCGGGTTCTGGCGCAGCTTCTGCACCATCAATCGCGCCGTGCCCCCGACGGGAGACTCGCTGACCGAAGTGAAGACGATGATTTACGTCATCGGCATCAGCTATTCCGTCGAATACGCCATCAAGGGATTCTACGAGAATACCATCGGCCGCGTATTCGAATGGATCAGGGGCGAGAAGCGCACGCCGCAAGACGAATTCGGCCGCGCCGTGCTGCAGGATTATGCCGCCTTCCTCTATACCATCCCCTGGTACAAATATCCGTTCCGCGACAAGCTCGACGGCCTGTTCGCGATCTCTGCCCCGACGCCGAGCAACATGCGCAGCTGGGAGCGCGACTTCGCGCTCGGCGCGGAGTATTTCGTCAAGATCGGCTATGCCTCGCTGATCCATAAGGCGCTCGACGCCGGTGGCGACAACGAACCGCGCGAAATCATGTTTGCGGTCGCGACGCTACCGCCGGCGGTGCTGGCGAAGGAGCCGCGCATCAAACCGATCCGCGCGCTGACCCCGCAATGGCAATTGGTGCAGACGCCGCGCTACAAGGATTTTACCGACATCCTCAAGGGCCTGCTGGATCAGGGTTATGGGGTTGCGGAGATCGCGGGTAATCACGACATCCTCATCACGGTGATTGTCCCCGATGCCGCTAAACTCGACATCAAGGGCACGATGGAGCTGTTTTCATTAGAACTGGATGCGCGGCCCGGCTTTCGCCGGGCAGGCCTGAAGGCTAGGATCGACAAACTTGTCGACATCAACCGCGAGCTCAAGGCCATGGGTGCGAGCATTGAGCACTTCTATGATTACTGACGGGCGCCTGCGTGAAGGTTTGCGATGGGGCCGGATTGCCGGTGCGATCACCCTCGTCACCGTCGGCTGGCTCGCCGTGGTCGTTACGCTGACGTTCGGTTCGGCGCCCGGCAAGTCGATGGCTGTGATTGGCCCGCCGTCCCAGGCGCTGGCTGCGATCGCCAAAGCCAACGGCCGCATTCTTGCGTCGAACAGCTACTTCACCATCGCGCGTTCCGACGACGCCGATTTCGTCGGCCGTCTGTACGCGGCAGGTGCGCTGTTTGTGCTGGACGCCGAACAGGCAGGCGGCTGCAGCGGCCTGCCACGGAGGCGGTTCACCGCACTGTAACTGCGACCGCGATGCCCAACCTTATGGAGTATCCTCAAACGGATTTCTACGCGCCCGCTGTTCTGAAAAAATGGCCGTCGAAGAACAACGAGCGTGCCAAAGACGTTATGTGGCCCATCCCATACTCGGTCCTT
Source organism: Bradyrhizobium sp. WYCCWR15520 (assembly GCF_056174665.1). Classification (NCBI taxonomy): domain Bacteria; kingdom Pseudomonadati; phylum Pseudomonadota; class Alphaproteobacteria; order Hyphomicrobiales; family Nitrobacteraceae; genus Bradyrhizobium; species Bradyrhizobium sp. WYCCWR15520. The sequence goes on along the minus strand of NZ_JBWBWM010000010.1, from coordinate 181,291 downwards.
GACGGTACCTTGGACGAATGCCTAACGAAGTTATTGACGCAGCCGCTGGGCCAACGTCATCTCTACCAGATTCATACTGCCCCTCAGGGCGAACTGATCCCTGAAGTAATCTCCGCCGAACTCGCCGTTGAACTTGCCAGGCTGCGAGATTTTCTGTGATGGACGCAATGCCAATCCCGTTCTGCCGGGCAGTGTCACGACGCGTACTTCTGGTAAAACGTATTGGTGAATAGCTCGCTCGGATCGTATTTGCGCTTCGCCGCGAAGAAGTCGTTGATCTGCGGATACGAGCGCTGCAACTGATCCTTCGAATAATAGAGCTGATAAGGCAGGAAGAACCGGCCCTTGTGCGCGATGGTGAGGTCGATCAGTTCCTCCGTCGCCTTCTTCATTCGCCGGTTGCCCTCGTCATCCGTCGTCTGGTTGATGTAGAGCACTAGCGAGAATGCCGGTTCCGGCGAATAGGTCAGGAAATTGTTCTCCTGATGCACGACGCGCACCGATGCGTTGAGAAGATTGGTCTTGTTGTCGGTCAGCACCTTGCGCATGCCGTCGACAAACGAGACGAACTGGCTGCGCGGAATGAAGTATTCGTGCAGGATGTCGGTATCGTCGGGCAGTGAGTTGCGCAAATAAGGCACAGAATCGTGCATCGGGTCGTTGCGGTTGACGAGGCAGGCCTCCGCCGAACCGATCGCCTGCGCGCGCGTCACCGTGCAACTTTCCATGCGATGCTCGATGTGCTTTTCCGACAGCCATTTCATTTCCTGAAACAGCGGGCCCTGCTTGGACAGGTTGATGGTGAGCCGTCGCAATCTGGTGCCGCTGACCTCACCGAGCGGTTCGCGCTTGAAATCGGTGCCCTCCACCCTGGTGTAGGTGTAGAGCAGCAATTCCTTCAGGAATGAGCTGGGCGCGGTCGAGAGGTGGCCATACATCAGACCGATATTGCCGTCCTTCTCGATCTCATTGGCGAACAGCGCCGGGAATTCCTTGTAGTCCATCATGCGACGGCCGGTCTGGTAGACCAGGTTGTCGGCAATATCGAGTTCAGCCTCGACGATGACGCCGAACAGGCCGTAACCGCCAACCACGAGGTTGAACAAATCCGGGTTCTCCGTCGCCGATACCGTGCGCAGCGACCCGTCCGCCAGCATCACCTTCATCGACTTGATCGATTTCGCGAGCGCGCCGGCCTGATGGTCCATGCCGTGGGCATTGACCGAGATCGAGCCGCCAACGGTGAAGATGTCGGTCGACTGCATGGCGCGAACCGCGAAGCGCGGGTGCAGCACGTTCTGGATGTCGTGCCAGGTCGCGCCCGGCTGCACGGTGACCGATCGTGAACTCTCGTTGAGCACGATCTTGTTGAAGCCGCGCATGTCAAGCACGATACCTCCCTTGCGGAAGGCGTGCCCGCCCATGCTGTGGCGCACGCCGGCGGTGGTGACGGAGAGCTTGTTGTCACGTGCAAAGGCCAGCGTCTTGGCAATATCGTCGACGCTGCGGACGTCGACCACGCCGTAGACCTCGGTTTTGCTGAGACAGCTTGCATCATTGATGCTGCCGCCGAGCTGTGACCACTTCACATCCTTGAGCGGCGCAATCGCCTTGATCCGCTCCAGATCGATTTTCGCCTGCTCGCCGCCGCCGACCGCCGGACCGCAATCCTTTTCCCCGGTGGGATCGGCCGCCAGCGCCACAAGCTTGCGATAGCTGTAAACGCCGAGCAGCACGACGACCACGGCAACGACCGACGCGCCGGTTTTGAACTTTTGTGAAAATTTTCGCATGAAGTGATTCCAGAGGAGTGCGAGATATTCTGGGCGGGCGGAGGATTAGTCAAATCGAAGCGTCTTCCGGTTCGATAGACCGGCTGCGTTACTGAACCGATAACCCGAAGCACGGCTGCCCTTCCCGCGCCTCACTTCTCCCGATAAGCTTCCGGCCGCTCAGCGGACGAAACACGCCCGGTGCCGGGGGGATGGGAGAACACCGGAGCTGACGGGTCCGAGGCCCTGCCAGACGCCAACAATCAACAACAATATCCAGGGAGAACACCAATGCTGACGCGACGCAGTATGATGCTTGCCTCCATCGCAGCCGGAGTGATGATGAACGACAGAACCGCCTCGGCCAAAGCGGCGCAGCCCGCGACGCCGGTGAATTTCGACGTGCCCGCGGGCGCCTGCGACTGCCACACCCATATTCACCCGGACCCTGAGATTCCCGTTCTTCTCCGGCCGCGTCTACACGCCCGAACTGGCTTCGCCCGAGGAAATGAGCGCGCTGCACAAGGCGCTGCACATGGAGCGCGTCGTGATCGTCACGCCCTCGATCTACGGTACCGACAATTCGGCGACGCTGTTCGGCATGGCGGCGCGGGGGCCGACCGCGCGCGGGGTCGCCGTCATCGACGACAAGACGTCCGAAAGCGATCTCGATCTCATGGGCAAGGCCGGCATTCGCGGCGTCCGCCTCAACCTCGCAACCGGCGGCGTCAACGATCCGAACGTCGCGCGGCCAAGATTTACGACCGCCGTCGAGCGCATGAAGGCACGCGGCTGGCACGTGCAGATCTACACCAACCCGGCGATGATCACCGCGGTCAAGGATCTGGTCATGGCCTCGCCAGTGCCGGTGGTGTTCGATCATTTCGGCGGCGCCCAGGCAGCCCTCGGCGTCGAGCAGCCCGGCTTTGCCGACCTCGTGGACCTCGTGAAGTCGGGCAAGGCCTATGTGAAGATTTCCGGCGCCTATCGCTCCTCGAAACTCGGCCCCGACTACACCGACTGCATCCCGCTCGCCAAGGCGCTGATCGCAGCCAATCCCGACCGCATCGTCTGGGGCACCGACTGGCCGCATCCGGATTCGGTTACACCAGCCGGCAAGAAGGTCACCGACGTGACGCCGCTGTTCCAGATCGATGACGGGAAGCTGTTGAACCAGCTTCCGGTGTGGACGCCGGACGCGGCGATCCGCAAGAAGATTCTGGTCGACAACCCGGCACAGCTTTACGGATTCTGAAGCCCGAGGTGTGAGATCGCGGCCCGCTCCACGTGCTGGAGCGGGCCGCGTTCGGTGTCGCGCAACCACGCGCCGGCCTTGCGCAGCCCGCCGAACGGAAACAGGTGGAATCCCGCGATCGATGCGGTCGCGGCCGCCGGCACCGACCGCAAGCCCCTGACGACGTCATCCGGCCCTGTGTCGGTCAGCAGGCGGCCGAACCGGCCGATCTGAGCCCGTAGCGCGCGCATGGAATTGCCGATGCCACAGCGGAGCGCGAATTTTGTCAGTGTCGCCGGCGTTGCGGGACCGGCAAGGCCGACGATGACAGGCAGATCGATGCCGGCTCGATCGAGTTCAGCAATCCATTGAAGGATCGGCGTGCTCTCGAAGCAGAACTGGGTGACGATATCGACCCGCGCTCCCGTCCGCCGCCCCCATTCCCGCCACCCCTTCAGGCCATTCAGCGCATCCGGCAGTTCGAGATAGGGATGGCCCTCGGGATGACCGGCGAGGCTGACGGACGTAATCCCATTTGCCTCGATCAAGCCGCTGTTGCGGATGTCGCCCGTCGATTTGAACGGGCCCTTGCCTGCCACGACATCGCCCGCAATCAGGAGGACCCGCGACACGGCAGCCTCGCCCCGCGCCCGCGCCAGGAAATCGTCGAGCGCCTCCCGCGACGCCATTTCGCGCGCGGCGATATGGGGCACCGGATTGTAGCCGGCGCGGCGCAGCGCGGCCGCCGTCTCGACGTTGTGATGATAATTGTCGCCGGGCAGGAACGTGATCGTGACGTCGGTACCTGCAGCGAAATAGTCGCGCAGTTCTGCAAGCTGATGCCCGCGCGAGGAGATTTCGACGGAGGCCGACGGCAGCAGCGCGGCCAGTCTGGGAGATGGCTGATCGGAGACGGTCACGGACGCCTCCCAAACTCAGGCCGGCGCACGGCGGCGCGAGACCACATAGGTTTCGTCGTTGAACCACAGGCCACCATGCTTCTTCAGGACACGGTCGGTGGCTTCGAGATAGCGGCCATCGCGAACGACTTCCGATAGCCGGTTATCCTCGATCTGCGCCACGTAGATCGCAGCGTTCCAGGCGGCGAACAGCGTCGAGGTGCCGATCGGTCCGCTGACCTCATCCGGCAGCGTGTGCATCTGATAACGGAAGATCGAGCGCGCATCCGATGACGCATTGAAATTGTAATGCCGCGCCGCCGCGCCAAGCTCGTGCTTGACCTGACGCAGGATGGCGTAGCGGTCGGTCTTGAAGGGGTCGTCGCCCGGCCAGACCTGGTCGATGATCTCGATGCCGGGATCCCGCCCGTGCGAATGGATGCCGATCAGCCGCCCGCCGGGTCGCAACGATTTGACGAGCGGCGTCACGACTTTTGAAGCCTTGAACTCGACGCTTGCCCGCGCACGATAGGGTTGCGAAGCGATCACGAGATCGTAGTCGGCCATCACGCGGCCGGGCCGCGGCATGATCGGATCGAGCAGGAACGAATGATCCTCGCGCCGCAGCGTCAGGATCACCGGGCGCTGATAGACCGGATTGCCCGAGGTCGGACTGATGCCTGCGCGCCAGTTCTCAGCGAGGAAGCTCTCGAGCTCGCTGATCTGTTCGGCGAAGCCGTGCGCGGTATTGCCAGTCAGCGTGACATCCTTCCAGATCAGGCCTTGCGCCGAGGTCACCGAGCGCGGCGTCAGCCACGGCGCCTCCGCGTAATAGAGGTTGGTCACGACCAGCACGGTCGCGGGATGCTCGAACAGGCGATCCGCCATCTTCTCCAGCATCAGGCGGACGTCTTCGTAGCTGATCTCCTTTGCGACGACGTAGAGCGGCATCGTGGGAAATCGCGCGTGCACCGCGCGCATCACCCGCGACAGCACGGTGCCGTCGCCGACACCGGCGTCGAAGATGCGCAGCGCCGGCGGCGCGGGCTGCAGATTGCCGAGCTCAAGTGAGATGCGGTTGCCGACCTCGGTCTTCTCGCTGCAGGTCGAGACGAACAGCAGATACTTTTGCCGGTTGTCGAAGAATCGGAAGCCCGGCGGCGCAACCGTGTTGGCGGTGGCTTCGCCATTCAGCGGCTTGGCCGATAGTGAATTGGTCGGCGCGCCGGCCGATGCAGGCCGGTGCTCGGCGAGGTACGCTCGGACCTTGTCGAGCGTGCCGGTCGTGATCCTGGCGCCGTCGCGCAAGCGCGACACCAGCTTGCCGTCGTTGACGACCAGCCGCCCGAAGGTCGATTCGGCCGTGCGCGTCTGGCGGCAGTAGTCACGGATTTCGCCGAGAATCTGCTCAGCCGTCGGCGCGGTCGTCGCAGGTGGTGCGTGGCCGTTCGTTGGGCCTGCAGATACCTGACTGGTGCCCTGGCTTTCCTCGATCCGCATGGCTTGCTCCTGCGGTTGTCCCTGCTGCTATCAAGGGACGACCGCCGGATTGCGTCAACCACAAACCGAGTGGGCAGGAAACATGGGCATGTGCCCACACGGATTCTAGCGCGCCCGGCGCGAGAACACCGAGATCAGTACCGGCAGCGTCACCAGGATCACGATCGGCGCCAGCATCATGCCGGTGACGACCACGACCGCCAGCGGCTTTTGCACCTGCGAACCAATCCCCTCCGAGAGTGCCGCCGGTAGCAGTCCGACGCCCGCCACCACGCAGGTCATCAGCACCGGACGTAGTTGCAGTTCGCCGGTACGGATCACCGCGCGCATCCGCTCATAGCCTTCGTCGATGAGCTGGTTGTACTGCGACAGGATGATGATGCCGTCCATCACAGCGATGCCGAACAGCGCGATGAAGCCGATCGCCGCCGACACGCTGAACGGAATCCCCGAGATCAGCAATCCGAGCACGCCGCCGAAGATCGCCATCGGGATCACGCTCATCGCGAGCAAGGTGTCGACCATCGAACCGAAATTGAAGAACAGCAGCACGCCGATCAGCGCGAGGCTGATCGGCACCACGATCGACAGCCGGCGGATGGCGTCCTTCAGGTTGCCGAATTCGCCGACCCATTCGATGCGCGATCCCGACGGAAGCTGGACCTGCTCGGCGACCTTGTCCTGTGCTTCGTGGATCGCGCTGCCGAGGTCGCGGTTGCGCACCGAGAACTTGATCGGCAGATAGCGTTCCTGCCCTTCGCGGTAGATGTAGGCCGCGCCCGAGATCAGGTTGATCGAGGCGACCTCGCTGAGCGGGATCTGCGTAATGCCGCCCTGCCCGGCTACGCCGATCCGTAAATTGTGGATCGCCTCCGCGCTCTTGCGATACTCAGGCGCAAGGCGAACGATGATCGGGAAGTGGCGGTCGCTGCCGGGCTCGTAGATGTCGCCGGCGCTGTCGCCGCCGACCGCGACCTTGATGGTGGCGTTGATATCGCCGGGCGACAGGCCATAGCGAGCCGCGCGAGCGCGGTCGATGTCGATCTGAATGGTCGGCTGGCCGAGCGAGGTGAACACGGCAAGGTCGGTGACGCCCTGCACCGTGCCGAGCACGGATTTGATCTTGTTGGCGGTATCGGTCAGCGCCTGCAGATCGTTGCCGTAGAGCTTGATCGAGTTCTCGCCCTTGACGCCCGAGACGGCCTCCGAGACGTTGTCCTGCAGATATTGCGAGAAGTTGAATTCGACGCCCGGGAATTTGTCCTGCAACTGCCCCAGCAACTGCGCGGTCAGTTCGTCCTTGTCGCGGGTGCCGGGCCATTCGCTGTTGGGTTTGAGCGGCGCGAAGAATTCGGCATTGAACAGGCCGGCGGCGTCGGTGCCGTCGTCCGGACGTCCATGCTGCGACACCACCGATTCCACTTCGGGGCGCGCGCGGATCATCCTGCGCATCTCGTTGACGTAGGCATTGCCCTCCTGCAACGAGATGGTCGGCGGCAGCGTCGCGCGAATCCACAAATTGCCTTCTTCCAGCTTGGGCAGGAATTCCAGCCCGAGCAGCCGCGCGAACGCAATGGTCATCAGCACGAGGACGGCGGCGCCGGCGAGCACGATCCTGCGGTTCGCGATCGCCCATTCCAGCACCGGCACATAGAGCCGGTCGAGCTGCTTCACGACCCAGGTCTCGGTCTCGTCCAGATGCGAGGGCAGGATGATCGCGCTCAGCGCCGGCGTCACCGTAAAGGTCGCGATCAATCCGCCCGCCAGCGCATAGGCATAGGTCCGCGCCATCGGCCCGAAGATATTGCCCTCGACGCCGCTCAGCGTGAACAGCGGCAGGAAGGCGGCAATGATGATGGCGGCGGCGAAGAAGATCGAGCGCGACACGTCAGCAGATGCCGACAGGATGGCGTGGCTCTTCATCCCCATCGTGGTTTCGAAGGAGATGTGGCTCCGCTCGGCTTCCGACAGCGCGGTGGTCTGGGTCAGCCGCCGGAAGATCGCCTCCACCATGATCACGGTACCGTCGACGATCAGGCCGAAATCGATCGCGCCGACCGACAGCAGATTGGCGGATTCGCCGCGCAGCACCAGGATGATGACGGCGAAAAACAGCGCGAACGGAATCGTCGCGCCGACGATCAGCGCGCTGCGGAGATCGCCAAGGAACATCCACTGCAGCAGCACGATCAGGATGATGCCGACCACCATATTGTGCAGCACCGTATGCGTGGTGATGTCGATCAGGTCCTTGCGGTCGTAGATCCGCTCGATTCTCACGCCGGGCGGCAGAACGCTGGAGTTGTTGATGTCGCGAACGAGCTGTTCGACCCGGGCGATGGTCGGCGAGCTCTGCTCGCCGCGCCGCATCAGGACGATGCCCTGCACGATGTCGTCGTCCTGATCGAGGCCGGCGATGCCGAGCCGCGGCTTCTCGCCGATCGTGACATGGGCGATGTCGCGGACCAGCACCGGATTGCCGCCGGACTGCGACACCATGGTGTTGTTGAGGTCGTCGACCGAGCGGATCAGGCCGACGCCGCGCACCACGGCGGATTGCGCGCCGATGTTGACGGTGTTGCCGCCGACATTGATGTTGGCGTTGCTGACGGCCTGCAGCACCTGCGGCAGCGTCAGCCCGTTGGCGACCAGCTTGTTGAAATCGACCTGCAGCTCGTAGGTCTTGGTCTTGCCGCCCCACCCCGTGACGTCGATGACACCGGGCACGGCGCGGAAGCGGCGCTGCAACACCCAGTCCTGCAGCGTCTTGAGGTCCAGCACGCTGTAGTTTGGCGGGCCCTTCAGGCGGTAACGAAAAATCTCGCCGATCGGGCTGAGCGGCGAGATGGACGGCTGCACATTGCCTGGCAGCGGCGGCAATTGCGCCAGGCGATTCAACACCTGCTGCAGCGCCTCTTCATAGGTGTAGTCGAAGGAGAATTGCAGTTTGACGTCGGACAAGCCGTACAGCGAGATGGTTCTGATAGTGCGCAGGTTCTTGATGCCGGCGACCTGGGTCTCGATCGGGATCGTGATGTAGCGCTCGATCTCCTCCGACGACAGGCCCGGGCTTTGCGTCACGATATCGACCATCGGCGGGGTCGGATCGGGATAGGCCTCGATGTTGAGCTGCCTGAACGCGATCAGGCCGCCGACCAGCACGGCGACGAACATGCCCACCATCAAATAGCGGCGGCTGACTGCTAGGGCGACCAGGCGATCCATTCAGATCGAAGCTTTCAATGAGGGGTCAGCTGCCGGACGCGGCGCGATCGATGAAGAGTGCGCCCTTGGTGACGATCTGCTCGCCGGGCCTCAAATTGCCGACCACCTCGACGAGATCGCCATTGGTGAGGCCGGGCTTGATCTGACGCAGTTCAATGGTCTTGTCCGGATGCGCGACCCAGATCCGGACCTGGTCGCCTTCGTAGATCAGCGCCTGTTTCGGCACGCCGACTGCCGGGCGGTCGCCCGCGGAATAGATCGTGACGTTGGCGAACATCTCCGGCTTCAGCGTGCCGTTCTTGTTGTCGATGGTGGCGCGCACGAGCAGCCGCCGCGTCGCCGGGTCGATCGCGGTGGCTACGTAGTTGATCCGCGCCGACAGCGAACGGCCCGGCAGCGCCAGCACGCTGAAACTCACCTCCTGCCCGATCGCGACGTTGGCGCAATCGCTTTCGCGCACGAACGCCGTCATCCAGACGGTGGAGAGATCGCCGATCACATAGACGGGGTCGCTGGCGCCGGCGTTGACATATTGGCCGGGACCGATCTTGCGCTGGACCACGGTGCCGCCGAGTGGCGCGAAGATGGTGATTTCGGGATTGATGCGGCCCTTCTCCTGGAAGGTCGCGATGTCATCGTCGGTGAGGCCGAGAAGGCGCAGCTTGTTGCGCGCCGCCTGCACCGCCGTTTCCGACGAGCGCATGTCGTTCTGCGCCTGAATCAGTGTCGCCTGGCTCTGCTGATAATCCTTCAGCGGGACCGCCTTGCCCTCGAACAGGTCCTTGGCGCGCTGTCCCTGCAACTGCGCCAGATCGAGCGCGGACTTCGCCTTGTTCATGGCGGTCATCGCCGCGATGAAATCGTTTTGCGCCTGAACGTTGTCGGCCGCCTCGATCACGAACAGCGGCTGGCCCTTGACGACGCTGTCGCCCGGCTTGGCCAGCAGCCTGGTGACGCGGCCTGCATATGGCGAGAACACCGGCGTCGAGCGATCTTCATCGATCGCGATCTTGCCTTCGGTGACGTTCTCGGCGCGGAAGCCGCGTTCGGTGACAGGCTGAATGGTCAGGCTGGCCCATTCGGCGGCGCTCGGCGTGTAGCGCTGCAATCCCCTGCGCGACTGGCTCGAGATTTCCGAATGCTCGCGCTTTGGACCGCCGATCTGGGCGTAGCCGTAGGCGCCCGCACCGACCAGGGCCAACAGACCGATGGCCACGGTCAGCCGCTGCCGGGTAACGATCTGCAATCGCTTCGTAAACACCTTGAGCATCCGACCCGGAACCATTCAGCGACGTTTTGTCTCACCCTGCGCTAATAGTGCCCATTTGGCGCTGTAGACAACCTAAAAATCGAAAATCGGGCCTGGCCGCGAGGTTAAAGTTTGGAGAACTGAGGCTGACCGCCCGATGCTTGCCTCATTTCGCGTGCCGGCCATAGCGGTGGATGGGTACCGAGCGGCATTGCCGGACGAGCCCAAAACGCCGGGGTTTTCGACAAAACCGCGGAATGCCGGACCGACCGCAGCGCACCAAAGCCTGAATCGACCTCCTGGATGAACGGCGTCACCGCTTCCCCCGTAAGATCCCGGGTATCCAGCCCGCCGGCGACCCGCCCGAGATTCCACAGCCACCGCCCGGTCTGCGCCAGCGACACCTGAACGTGCCAACTGCCACCCTCACGCGCCTGGCGTGCTTTTGCCATCATGGCGCCGAACGCCATGAAGTAACCGGTGGCGTGGTCGAGCATCTGCGCCGGCAATTCTTTAGGGCCATCGACACCGGCCGCCTGCCCCTCGGCATGGTTGAATCCGGTCGCGGTCTGCACCAGCGAGTCGAAGCCGCGCCGCGCCGCCCACGGGCCGGCGGCACCATAGGCCGACAACGTGACATAAATGATACCGGGATTGATGCGCGCCGCTTCTTCCGGCGAGAAGCCGAGGCCGGCGATCGCGCGCGGCCGATAGCCTTGCGAGAAGATATCGGCCTCAGTCAGCAACTCCCGCAACACCGCCCGGCCCGGCTCCGTCTTGAGTTCGACGAAACTCGTCAGCTTGCCGCGGCCGGTATCGATCGTGAGCCACGGGATCGCCGGCAGATCCGGTCCCGAGATCAGCAGCACATCAGCGCCATGGGCTGCGAGCGTTCGCCCCGCCACGGGACCTGCAATCACGCGCGACAGATCGAGCACGCGAAGACCGGCGAGCGGCCGCTCGCCCTCGGGCCACGGTCTTGGTGCGGCTTCGCCGATTTTCGTGATCGAGATCAGCGGCAATCCGGCGAGCGCTTTGGCATGCGGCGTCGCCGACCATTCGTCATGCGAGCGCATGAAGGCAACGACGCCGCCATCCGCATAGGCCGCGGTCTCGAAGGCTTCGCCCTCCCATTGCATCAAGGCGGCCTGAACCACGTCGCGCTCGGGCTTGCAGTTCAATACCTTGCATACGGCGTCGCGGTGGTGCGGAAAGTTGGTGTGCAACCGCACGAAGCCATCGCGGGTTTTGTAGACACCGGCGATCGCGTCCCAGGCCGGCGGCGGCGGCTTGCCGTCGACGCGCAGATAACGTTCGCTCCGGCATTCGACCACGGCGTGGCGCATATCGACCGAGACGTGCTGGGCCTGTCCGCTGCGCATTTTCCAGATCTCCGCCGCGGCGAGCGCGCTCGCGGCGACGCTGACCTGCGCCGCTGCGGCGACGCGAAACGAGGATGGCAATTGCGGCTCGTCGCCGGTCAATGTGAGCGCGTTAAGTGCGGACGGATCGCCGCCGGCCGACGTCCAGATGTCGCGAAGGATTCCCAGGGGGCTTTGCATCAATGCCTCTCTTCCCTAGCCTTTGGAAGATCTGCCCGACCAGGAGAGGAGTTGCAATGGCTGCCATCGACCCCTGACGGCGGGAGCCGTTTTCCTTGCGACCGCAGGGACCGACGCGGTCTATGTGATGTTCACTTCGGCGGTGGTACACCGCAAGCGCGTGCCGGCGGCGACCTGGAGCAGCATCTGGTATTTGCTCTCCTCCTACGCCGTCATCAGCTACACCGAGAACTGGGTCTACGTCGCCTTCGCAGCAATTGGTTCGTGGGTCGGCGCCTATGCGACGATCACCTTTTTGCACCGGCCGCCCGGCGGCCCGCCGGTTGGGGCGGCGCCGGAGTAATACACTGCGGACTTTCCACGTCATTGGATACAGTTTCGCGATCTCGCGGCATGTTGCGCCCGAGGTTGCATCTTCTTTTGCCCTCCTCTCATGCAGAGGGCGCAGGGAAGACCGGGTGCTTGCTGCACCCGAGGTCTCGTGTGCCGTTGCGCATAAGGAAAAATGCACACGAGCATACAGGTACAGCGGAAACACTCCGGCCTTCCCTGCGCAATGGCTTTACGACTTACTTCGTGCTCTTCCCGGAGAACGGCTTTCTTGCCTCCGTCATCCCTGAGAAGCTTCGCTTCTTAAGAACTTAACGCCAGCACCGCGGCGCCCGAACCACACGACTTCGCCGTACACAACAGCCACGCACGTCGGTCGTGGCTCTCGTGTCCATCGCATCTCACCACGCGTTCGTGACGATGGCCAACGCCCCTCATCCGCGGGAGACGGGCGGAGTTATGCCGCTGATTTGCGTGCGAAGTTAAGCGGAATATTTTTGATTCCTGGGCTTGACACGATTTCTGAAAATCAGAATTGATTTGGGGGCCGGCTTGTCGCAGTTGCGCATTGAAATTGGGCTTGCGCGTAAAGCAATCCAGCTATCCCCGAGCTGAGCTCTGGATTGCTTCGCGGAGCCTGTCATCGGGCGGCGCTTCGCACCGACCCGTTGGCTCGCCATGACGGTTTGGCGCGAGCTGCGACCACATGCACTTTGAGCTTTCTCCCGCACGACCTTCATCGCTACAATGCGCCGTGGACCAATGAAGGAAAAACAAAAATGGACTTGGGTTTGAAGGGCAGAAACGCCGTCGTGCTCGGTGGCACGCGTGGCATCGGACGGGCGATTGCGGAAACACTGGCGGGCGAAGGCGCGGGCGTCGCGGTGTGCGCGCGCAATGTGGAACAGGTCGCAGCAACCGTCGCCGAGCTGAAGGCGCATGGCGGGCGCGTGAACGGCGCCTCTGTCGACGTCACCGACGCGGCCGCGCTGAAATCGTGGATATCTGATACAGCCAACGAACTCGGCAGCATCGACATGTTATTTTCCAATGCCGGGGCGATGGCGCAAGGTGGCGATCCCGCCTCCTGGGAGCAAAACTTTCGGCTCGACGTGCTCGGCGCCGTCAACGCCTTCGAGGCGGCGCGGCCGTTTCTCGAGACCAGCGGCGGAAAAACCGGCGACGCGGCCTTCATCATCATCTCGTCGATATCAGCCGCCCAGGCCGACTCCGCCAGCTCCTACGGCCCGATCAAGGCGGCACTGATCCACATGGCCAAGGGACTGGCGCGGCAATACGCCAGCAAGAAAATCCGCGTCAACGTGGTGTCGCCGGGCACGGTCTATTTCAAGGGCGGCATCTGGAACATGGTCGAGCAGAACATGCCGAAGCGCTACCAGGATGCGCTGTCGCGCAATCCGACCGGACGGATGGCGACGCCGCAGGAAATCGCAAACGCGGCCGTGTTCCTGGCGAGCCCGGCCTCCTCGTTCACCACCGGCTCGAACCTCGTCGTCGACGGCGCGATCTCGAACCGGGTGAATTTCTGAGAAGCTGATTCTCGCTTTTCGTCATGGCCGGGCTTCGTCCCCGGCCATCCACGTCTTTCTACGGCGATTTGCCCACCACGATTCCGGAATAACTGTCGCCTACTTGATCGTGTCCGCGTCGGCCTTGCAGGCCACCGCATCGCTCCGATGACCTTGCCACCTTCGAGGCAATTTGGGAGGCGTTAACCTGCCGCCGGCGCCGGCAAGTTGCGAGAGCCAAGCTTACAACTCACGAAGCAAACCGGGTCAATTTGAATCGATAAGCTAAGGGAACTTTACGAACTTACCTTCATTGTGGCGCCTGCTTCGAAGACCCAGCCAACTGGGTCCAACGACGGATGGGCAGGATGATTGTCGACGAGCAAAGGACAAAAGTGCAGCGCGAACCGCGACGCCAGCTGCGCAAACGGCCGACATGGGTGACGACCGACGACGGGGTGACGAAGATCGAGTGCGTCGTCCTGGACGTCTCGCCGGGCGGCGCCAAGATTGTGACCGATGCTCCGTTCGATATCCGGGACAGTTTTGAATTGGCGCTGGTGCCCGAACATACGACGCGCCAGTCGTGCGAAGTGGTGTGGCGCCGGGGCAAGACCTATGGTGTGAAATTCCTGTCTTGAGAGTCTGACCATCGGGCTCATTTTTGTTTTGTCGTTATGGCCGGGCCTGATCCCGGCCATCCACGTCTGTTCTTGCCGAAGCAAGTGCGGTGGATGCCCGGGACAAGCCCGGGCATGACGAATTCGCGGTGAGGCCGCGCTCAATTACCCATAATTTTTGAAGCCAGACTCTGAGATCGGCCGGACTCAGTTGGCTCAATCGGCCCGGTTGTCACAATCGCAGCCCTCCTCCGTGCCGAAGCGCCATCTCCGTCCCTAGCCCCCGGACATACTCTGGTCGTGATTCGGCTCGACATATGTGAATGCATTATTACATTCATATGTCAGTTCGATTACGGCGGAGCAGCTAATGAGCTTGGAATGGCAGGCGCGGTCAGGTTCCCTGGCCTGGTCAAATCCCGTGTCCTGGTGGTGGGCCCTGTTGACGCTGGTGAGCGGCGTCAATATCGCCGTCTGGTTCGTGCTGTACCGCGAGCTTCCGATTCCGCCCGCCGGAGCCGTCGGCAGCCTATCCGGCGCCGGCGCCATGCTGCTGTTCTGCGCGGCCTATGTGTTCGGCTGCGCCTTCAGGTCGTTTCTGCCGCGCGCGGACGTGCAGCGCATTTGCCTGTTCGACACCTGGCTGTCGAGCGTCATGGTCGGACGGTCCGTGGCGACCGTGGCCGAGATCTGCTTCGTGGCGCAATGGGCCATCATCCTGCACCAGCTCGGCACGATAACCGGCGCGGAAACCGTGACGAATGTCGCGTGGGTGATCGTGCCGCTGATCCTGATCGCGGAATGCCTGTCATGGTATGCGGTGCTGACCCGGAATTATCTCGGCAACGCGATCGAGAATTCGCTGTGGGCGGTTGCCTTCTTCGCCATCGGCGTCGCGCTTTGCCGCCTGCTGCCGGAGTTCAACGGTGCGGTTCGTGCCATCCTCGTCGTCGCCATCGCGGGCATTGCGTGCTTTCTGGCGTTTCTCATGACGATCGACGTCCCGATGTATCTGAAGCGCTGGCGGACCGGAGAAGCCGATGGCGACAAGCGCCTGACGCCGCGCGAGGGCCTGCGCGACGTCAGCACGCGCTGGGTGGTGACGCACGACCTGCGCGAATGGAAAGAAGAGATTGCCTGGATGTCGCTTTATTTCAGCCTGGCGGTCTGGTCCAGCCTTGCGCTGTGCGTGTTCTATTCGCTGGAAAATCATCTGCCGCAGTACCGGACGACGGCAGCGATCACGAGCGCGGCGCCGGGCACGACCGTCGTCGGCAGCCCCCGGTAATACAACCCCTGCGCTGAAACTTTGCGCTGCCCTGCCGCGTTACCCGCATGTCGCGGGTAGCAGGGCTTTGTTTCAGAAGGGCGTGTTTTGGACCGGTTTCAGATAGGTATTCATTTTCTGGCGCTGGCCGCGGCCTTCGCGCTGGCCGTCCCGATCGGCTGGGACCGTGAAAAGCGGGCGCGAAGCGCAGGGCTGCGCACCTTTCCGCTGGTTGCGATGGCAAGCTGCGGATTCGTGCAGGCCAGCGAACAGCTGATGGTGAATTCTCCCGATGGCATGTCGAAGGTCATCGAAGGCGTGATCACCGGCATCGGCTTCATCGGCGGCGGCGCGATCCTCAAGCATGGCACTACCGTGCAGGGCACGGCGACCGCCGCGAGCCTGTGGGCCACCGGCGCGATCGGCGTTTCCGTCGGGCTCGGCAGCTACGACGTCGCCGTGACGGTGGCGGTGTTTACGTTCCTGACGTTGAGGTTGCTGACACTGGTGAAGGAAGAGGACGACCTCAAGGACGGCGGGAAGAGCGAGCGCAAGAGCGAAACCAAGCCGGATTGAGCCAGGGTTCGATTGTACCGGGACTGGCCGCGGCGAGATCAAGCCGCAGGAGCGATCCGACGCGTATGATGCATAACAGTCACCGCGCCGTGAGGGTATTTCGTCGCCCGCAGACAGCATGAAGTATTCCGCGCCTTGCACGAAACCATTTTTTCGGCCGAGGAAAAAATTCTGAAACGATGACGTCGTAACATGATTCCGTGATCAGACATGGAGTCGATCATGGGGACGCTCATCAATCTACTCTACCGGGAATATTGTCTGGCTCGGTTGCAGGAGATGCGCAGGATCACCCTCGCTCGCTGAAACTTGATGAAGCGCGAGCAATCTGTCGCAGCCGGCATTTGCCGACTTGCAGTGAACAGAAATCAGGAATCATCTTGTCGGACCGAGATCGAAGGAGAAGGTTATGCAGCCATCGACAGACGATCTTTTGATACGCCAAATCAGCGCGCTGATATCCGCGACTGCCGATGCAGCGTCAACCAGCAGGGAACATGCCCCCTTCATCGAGGCACGGCTATACCAAACCCTCGCAGCACATTGCGCCGAAAAGCAAGAGATCGCAGCGATCTTTGCGAGAAGTGGATTCGGAACGATTCGAACGGGATTGATCTACTGGTAGATCGGAGCCAGCGGATCTGTGGATCGCCGGCGACGCCATCATTGAGATACCTTTTCGATTCCTCTCACGCCGCGTCCGAGGGAATGCGCGCACCTCCAACCGCTCCCGCCCGCGGGCGCGATCCTTTCGATTGGCCGCTGAATTGGCCCCTGAGCTGTCCCGGCGGAATACCGAATTCGCGCTTGAACGCCCGATTGAACGCCGCCTCCGAGTCATACCCGACCTCGGATGCCACCTGTATCACCGGCTCCCGTGTGGTTTGCAGCATCCTGGCGGCGAGCTGCAATCGCCAGCGGGCGAGATAGGCCAGCGGCGGCTCGCCAAGAAAGCGGGAGAACCTTTCGGCCAGGACCGAGCGTGAAACCGCTGTAGCGGCAGCAAGTTCGTCCACGGTCCAATGATGACAGGGCTTTCGGTGCAGCAGCGCCAGTGCGCCGCCGACAACCGGATCGCGCGCGCCGGCAAGCCAGCCGGTCTGTTCGGCCGGTAACGCCTCCATGTAGCGGCGAATGGTTTCGATGAAGAGCGCTTCCGCCATCTTGGAGAGCAGCACCGCTTGTCCCGGTCGCGGGGAATCAGCCTGGGCGACAAGATGGCGAACCGAGCTCTCCAGCCATTCGCCGGCCGGGTCGCCCCGCAGGTTGATCTTGATCATCAGCGGAAGGCCGGCCAGGAAAAGCCGTTCGGCATGACGTTCGCAGCCGAAATAGCCGCAGACAAATTGGGTCAGTTCGCCGCCGCCACCCAATCGCATCGTCGTCAGATCGCCCGCGAGATAGCTGTCGAGCGAGGCGCCGCTGTCCATGAAGGCCGATGGCGAGCCGTTCGAGACGGTATGCGCATCGCCGTGCGGAATGATCAGGATATCCCCCGCCGTGACGGGGATGTCCGGTTCGCCCGGAAAGCACACGACAGCCTTGCCGTGGGTGACCAGGTGATAGCTGACCAGCCGCTCGGTTCCGGGAGCAAGCACGTGGCCAACGTCTCGCAGATGCGGCACCCGGAACCCCCAGGGCGCTGTGCACTCCGCGTGGTAGAAGATGGCGCCGGTCATGCGCACAGACGCCAGCGCCTCCGATAGAGCATCCATTGCCGTGCTCCGTCGACCGTGGACCCGACCCGGCTGCAAAGAACCACGGAGTTTCGGCAAAGTTGCGGCTTCGGCTTCCCGCTAGGTTCGAATGCCACGAGTCCGGCCAACGCGACCAGTCAGCCTGGCTGCCATGAACTGGCACGGAAGAACTTTGCAAGGAGGTTCCGATGGGCAAGGCATTCAACGTGATCGTCATAGGCGCGCGCTGCGCCGGCTCGCCGACCGCGATGCTCTTGGCGCGTAAGGGATACCGGGTGCTGGCGGTCGATCGCGCGTCATTCCCGAGTGACACCGTCTCAACGCATCTTGTGCATCCCCGCGCCGTGAACGCGCTGAACGATGGGGGCTGCTCGACCACCTGGTAGCGACCGGATGCCCGCCGATCCACACCTACTCTTTCGACTTCGGCGCCTTCACGATTGCCGGCGCCCCGGGCACGGACAAGGACGCCGTCGCCTACTGCCCGCGGCGGACAATCCTCGACAAGCTGCTGGTCGATGCTGCTGCCGAATCCGGTGCAGAGGTACGCCAGGGCTTCGTCGTCGAGGAGATCATTATCGAGCAAGAGCGCGTCGTCGGCATCAAGGGTCGATCGAAGCAGGGCGGCACCATCGCAGAATATGCCGATATTGTCGTAGGGGCCGACGGCCGGCATTCCATGCTGAGCGAGGCGGTGCATCCCGAGCACTACCGCGACAAGCCGCCTTTGCTGGCGGGTTACTACAGCTATTGGAGAGGACTGCCCACCGACGGCCGCTTTGAGGTTTATATCCGCGACAAGCGCGCATTTGCGGCCATGCCGACCCATGACGATTTGACGCTCGTCATTGCCGGGTGGCCTTACGCGGAATTTACGGACAACAAGCGGGATATCGAGGGCAATTACCTGAAGGCAATCGGGCAGGCGCCGGACTTTGCGAAGCGGCTGCGCAGCGCAACGCGCGAAGCTCCGTTCGCTGGCGCGGCGGTCCCGAACTATTTTTGCAAGCCTTACGGTCCCGGCTGGGCTCTCGCAGGCGACGCCGGCTATAACAGGGACTTCATAACCGCACAGGGAATTCTCGACGCCTTCCGGGACGCCGAACTCTGCGCCGGGGCAATCGACCAATCATTGTCGGGCGCGCGGCCATTCGAGGAAGCGATGGGTGAGTACCAGCGCACCCGCGATGCCGACATTGGAGCGATGTACGATTTCACCTGCGACCTCGCCACGCTCGAGCCGCCGCCTCCAGAGCTGCAACGGATTCTTGAGGCGGTTCACGGCAACCAAGCCGCCATGGACGGCTTTGCGCGCCTGAACGCCGGGACGATATCGCCGACGGAGTTTTTTTCGCCGGAGAATGTCGAGGCGATCTTTGCTGCGGCAGCTTCGAGGGCTCAGAGGACGAGTGCATAGTTTTCCTGTTGCTGCTGCGAGTTCAGCAACCCGTTCGCGCGGGCCCAGCGCACCACCAGCCTTATCTACTGCGTACAACTGCGCTACTGTGCGGGAACCGGCCTGATCGTCGTTTAGCTCAGGAGCCCGCATGTCTACGGCAATCTCGGTTCTCGGCGGCGTCGGCCTGTTCCTGCTTGGCATGACCGTGATGACGGAAGGGCTGAAGACGCTGGCCGGCTCCGCCCTGCGCGCGATGCTCAGCAAGGCGGCGGCGACGCCGCTGCACGGTTCATTTTGGGGCGCTATCGTCACGCTTCTGGTGCAGTCTTCCAGTGCAACGACGATGACGACAATCGGTCTCGTCAGCGCGGGCTTGCTGACGTTCCCGCAAGGGTTGGGCCTTGTCTTCGGCGCGAATGTGGGCACCACGGGGACCGGCTGGCTGGTCGCGCTGATCGGCGTCCGCGTCTCGCTCACGGCCGCGGCATTGCCGATGATCTTCGTTGGTGCATTGACCAAGCTGCTGGCGCGCGGGCGAACATCCGGGTTGGGCGCCGCTCTGGCCGGGTTCGGGCTTGTGCTCTTTGGACTGACGACGCTGCAGCAGGGAATGGGCGGGCTGGCCGAACGATTGCACCCGGCGGACCTGCCCGCGGTTCTCGGAGGACCGGAAGCCCGGTGGTGGTCGGGCCTGTTCGGCGTGCTGGTGCTCGTCGTGATCGGACTGGTGATGACCGCGCTGATGCAGTCGTCAACGGCAGCCGTCGCGGTGACATTGTCCGGTCACTACGCCGGTGCGATCGGGCTGGACCAGGCCTGCGCGCTGATCATCGGCCAGAACATCGGAACAGCGACAAGTTCAGCCCTGGCCGCCATTGGCGCGAGCGCTACCGCCAAGCGGCTGGCGATCGCTTATGTCCTTTTCAAGCTGATCGCCGCCCTCATCGCGCTGGTGCTTTTTCCCGTCATCATCCCTCTGCTTCTGCGTGCCTCGAGCACCGTCGATGGCGTCACGTTGCTGGCCGGCTATCACACGGCTTACAACGTCGTCGGCGTCGTGGTCCTGCTCCCTCTGATCAACGGGTTCACGCGACTGGTCGAACGTATCCTGCCCGAGCGTGCCCCACCGCTCACGCGATGCCTCGATCCCACGGCGCTCGCCAGTCCGATGGTGGCCGTGGAAGCGGTGCGGCGAACAATCGCGCGCGTGCTCGTAACGGTATGCGGTTCGGTCGAGGCGGCAGGGTCTGCAAGAACACGCCCACTGGACCAGCTCAATGAAAATCCCGGGACGGCGGCAGGATGCGGACGTCGCGCGGGTGGCGGATTTTTTGCTCTGGCGTATCGGCATGGTCGCGGCGGTCGTCGTTGAGGGGTTCGACCAGCGCTGGGCCTGCGGGCACCGGGTGCTTGCGGCTTAGCGCATCATTGGCAAGGCCGATCAGGTCGTGGGAGCGGTCGACCATCCGCTGCGCCACCAGATGTGTCACCTCCTCCGGGCTGCTCTGGATGTAGCCCTCGACCAGAATGAGCCGGGCGCCCATCACTTCTTTCCGGTACTGCTCCATCACCTTGGGCCACACCACGATATTGGCGATGCCGGTCTCGTCCTCCAGCGTCATGAAGACGACGCCCTTGGCGCTGCCCGGGCGCTGGCGCACCAGCACCACGCCTGCGCAGCTGACACGGCGCTTGTCGTTCCTGTGGTTGACGTCCTGGCAGGGAACGACGCGCTCTCTGGTGAACTTTTCGCGCAAGAATTCCATTGGGTGGCCCTTCAGCGACAGCCGGACCGTCTGATAGTCGGCGACCACCTGCTCCGGCAGCGGCATCAGCGGCAGCGGCTTGGCGTTCTCGTCGGGCTGCTCGCGGGCAACCGCAGCCTGAAACAGCGGCAGCGGCACATCGTCCGGCAAGCGCCGCACCGCCCACAGCGCTGCGCGGCGGTCGAGCCCGATCGAGCGGAAGGCATCGGCGTCCGCCAGCAGGATCAGCGCGCGTTTTGGTAAGCCGGTGTCGCGGGCGAATTCCTCCAGCGAGGTGAAGGGACGGCGTTTGCGAGCCGCGATGATGCGGTCGGCCCAGTCTTGTTCTTTCTCTAGGTTGTCATTCCGGGGCACGCGAAGCGTGAACCCGGAATCTCGAGGTTCCGGGTTCGTCGCTATCGCGACGCCCCGGAACGACGATGAGCCCCCCCGGAATGAGAGTTGAAGTTGCTTCAGCCGCTCCTCATCTTCATCGAGCCAGTGAAATCCGTCGATCTGGCGGAAGCCGAGCCGCACCGCGCAGTATTTTCCCTCCCCCTCCTCCAGCGTGTTCTGCGCGAAACTAAAGGACACGTCGATCTCGCGGACCTCGACGCCGTTCTTGCGGGCGTCGCCGACGATTTGCGCGGGGGCGTAAAAGCCCATCGGCTGCGAATTGAGCAGGCCGCAGCAGAAGGCATCGGGATGGTAATGCTTCAGCCATGACGAGATATAGACAAGCTGGGCGAAACTGGCGGCGTGGCTTTCCGGAAAGCCGTAACTGCCAAAACCCTTGATCTGCTCGAAACAGTTTTTGGCGAATTCAGGCGCATAGCCGCGCGCGATCATGTTGCCGATCATCTTGTCTTCGAACTTGCCGATGGTGCCGACGTTGCGAAACGTCGCCATCGATCGGCGCAAGCCGTTGGCTTCCTCGGAGGTGAATTTGGCGGCCTCGATCGCGATCCGCATCGCCTGCTCCTGGAACAGGGGCACGCCGAGCGTCTTGTGCAGCACCTTGTACAGTTCATCCGCCGGACCATGCTCGGGCGACGGCGACGGATAGCTCTGCTTCTCGATGCCGTTTCGCCGCCGCAAGTAAGGATGCACCATGTCGCCCTGGATCGGGCCGGGCCGCACGATCGCCACTTCAATGACGAGATCGTAAAACGTCCGCGGCTTCAGCCGCGGCAGCATGTTCATCTGCGCGCGGCTTTCGACCTGGAACACGCCGAGCGATTCACCGCGGCAGAGCATGTCGTAAACCGGCTTTTCATCCTGCGGGACGGTGGCGAGCTCCCAGCGCTCGCCCTTGTGATCGGCGATCAGATCAAAGCATTTGCGGATGCAGGTCAGCATGCCCAGCGCCAGCACGTCGACCTTCATCATGCTTAGCGCGTCGACATCGTCCTTGTCCCATTCAATGAAGGTGCGGTCGTCCATCGCGGCATTGCCGATCGGCACATAGGTGTCGAGCCGATCCTGCGTCAGCACATAGCCGCCGACATGCTGCGACAGATGGCGGGGGAATTCGATCAGTTCGGTGGCAAGCTCAACCGCGAGTTCGACCATCGCATTCGCAGGGTCCAACCCGGCTTGGCGGACCTGCATTTCGTTGAGGCCCTTGCCCCAGCTTCCCCACACGGTGTCGGCCAGCGCCGCGGTGACGTCTTCCGTCAGCCCCAGCGCCTTGCCGACGTCCCGGATGGCGCTGCGTGGACGATAATGGATGACGGTGGCAATGATCGCGGCGCGATGGCGGCCGTAGCGGCGGTAGACATATTGCATCACCTCCTCGCGTCGCGAATGCTCGAAATCGACGTCGATGTCGGGCGGCTCCAGCCGCTCCTTGGAGATGAAGCGCTCGAACAACAGATCGACCTTGGTCGGATCGACCGAGGTGACGCCGAGCACGTAGCAGACCGCCGAATTCGCCGCCGAGCCTCGGCCCTGGCACAGGATGCTCTGGCTGCGCGCGTATTGCACGATGTCGTGCACGGTGAGGAAATAATGCGCATATTTCAATTCGGCGATCAGGTCGAGCTCCTTGCGCAAGGTGGCGCGCAGCCTGTCGTCGATCACGCCGCCGAAATATTTGTCGACACCGGCCCAGGTCAGGTCTTCGAGGTGTTCCTGCGCGGTCTTGCCCGGCGGCACCGGCTCATCCGGATACTGGTATTTGAGCTGGTCCAGCGAGAAGCTGATACGGGAAGCAAAGCGCATGGTCTCCGCGATCGCCTCCGGCAGATCGCGAAACAGCCGCGTCATTTCACTGATAGGCTTGAGGTAACGCTCGGCATTGGCTTCGAGCCGCCTGCCGATGGCGTCGATGGTGGTCTTTTCGCGGATGCAGGTCAGCACGTCCTGCAACCGGCGGCGGGCGGGATGGTGGTAGAGCACCTCGTTGGTCGCGAGCAGCGGGACTTTGGCAGCACGCGCGATGCGATGCAGCCGCGCGAGACGGCGCTTGTCGTCGCCACGGTAGAGCAGGCTCGCGGCGAGCCAGACGCCGTCAGCGCGGCTCTGCTTCAGACGTTCTAAAATTTCCTGCGCCCCCGCTACGTCGAAGCGATGCGGCAGCGCCAGCACCAGAAGCTGGCCTTCGGCAAAATCCAGAAGGTCATCGAACCTTAGATGGCACTCGCCCTTCTCGATCCGCGTGATGTCGTCGCCGCGCTTGCCGCGGGTGAGCAACTGGCAGAGCCGGCCGTAAGCCGCGCGGTCGCGCGGATAGATCAGGATATCCGGCGTGCCGTCGATGAAGACGAGGCGCGCGCCGATCAGGAGCTTTGGCGCGTGTTTGACTTCGGGATTGTCGAGCTCCTTATACGCGCGCACCACGCCGGCCAGCGTGTTGTGATCGGCGATGCCGATGGCGGGAATGCCGAGTTCGCTGGCTTGGTGCACATAGGCGCGCGGGTCCGAGCCGCCGCGCAGGAAGGAGAAATTGGTGGTGATGCCGATCTCGGCATAAGTGGTGAGAGAACTTTTCATGCGAACAGCCCGTGCACGAACCATCTGACAGAGCCGGCCTCGACTTCCGCATCCGCCGCTTCGCTTTCATAGAGCCCGTCGCGAAAGATCCAGAAGCGCAGGCCCGCTTCATCCTCGATGCGGAAATAATCCCGCGTCGGGCCGTCGCCGTTTTGCTTCCACCATTCCATCGCGATGCGTTCGGGTCCTTCCACCCGCGCCACCGTGTGCGTGACGCGCCGCCAGGTGAATTGATGCGGCGGGCCGTCGGGGACGGTCGCAAACGGCACCTTGATCGGCTCGGGCTTGTCGAACAGCCGCAACGGGCGCAGCGGCGGCTCGCTTTCGATCCGCTCGGGCCAGGCGGCCTGTGCGGCGGCCGCCAGATGATGCTGCGCCGGCATGGCCAGCACGGCGCGCTCGGGGATGTGGGTATCCTCAGGCAGATGCACGAGGACACGCTTGCCGCCGATCCGCGCGGCGATGCGGTCGATCAATGCGGACAGTTCATCATTGTCATGGATGTTGGCGTCGAGATCGCGCTGCTGCTGCACCACGATTTCGGTGCGGCTGGCGGACAGGCGGATAAGATCGAAGCCGAAGCCGGGATCGAGCGGATCGTTGAGCGCATCGAGCCGTTCGCGAAACAAGCGGTCGATTATCTCCGGCCTCGTCACCGGACGTCCGGTGTCGACAGAGATCGTTCGCACCGCACTGTCAGTACGGAAGAAGCTCGCGTCCAGCCGCCGCGCGCCCTTGCCCTGCTTGTCCATCGCCGTGACCAGCATGGCGGCCAGCGCAGACAGATTCATCGCGATCACGGTGTCGGTCGCGACCGGGTCGGGAAAACGTTTTTCGACGATGTAATCCGGCAGCGGCTTGCGGGGACTGATCGGCGCATCGCCCTGCCCCAGCGCCTGCGCCAGCAGCGTCGTGAAGGACGCGCCGAACCGCGCGGTGATTTCGTGGGGCGCGCGCAAGGCGACGTCGCCGATGGTCTTCAAGCCGGCGCGGCGCAGACCGGCGGTGATGGCGTCGCCGGCGCCGAGCGCGGATATTGGCAGCGGAGCGACGGCCTCGGCCTCTTCGCCGTCGGCCACGATCTTTCCCGACGCATGGCGCGTCAGCGTGCGGGCGCAGATCGAGGTGGAGGCGATCGCGGCGCTGACGGCAAAGCCGCGGCGGCTCAGCGCACCGCAGACAATCTGCAGAAGCGCGCGCTCGCCGCCGAACAGATGGGCGCAGCCGGTGATGTCGAGATAGAGCCCATACGGCGGATCGAGCGCCACCAGTGGCGTGAAGCGGTCGCACCAGTCGGCGATGTCATCGAGCGTCTTGCGGTCGGCAGCCTCGTCGGCGTCGAACACCGTGAGTTCAGGGCAGATCGCGCGGGCATTGGCGAGCGGCAGGCCGATCGAGAGGCCGGCGCGCACGGCGGCCTCGTCGAGCGAATGGATCAGGATGGCATTGTGCTGCTTGGCAACGACGACGGAGGGGTGCTTCATCTCTAAAGTGGGACTCGGGACGAGACCCCCACCCCAACCCTCCCCCGCAAGCGGGAGAGGGAGCGCACCGTTCGTATTGCAGGCAGCGTGGCCCGAAACTGTTTTGGCATTTTCAGCTTGCGCGGCGTTGGCCTGCATAAGCCGCCGCTGGATGCGGTCGATGGGCAGGCGTGGCAGCCAGAGACTGAGGATACGCCGTGGGTTCTCTGAACAAGCACTCATCACAATTCCATTCCATGATCCAGCGGCCAACCGGGCCATGACGGTTACGAACGAGATGCGCGTCGAAAACGGGCGCGCCCCACGCGCTCCACTGCGATCCCGGCGGCGAATGCGCGGCACGCACGATCCACCTTGTCTCCGCGGTCGAAGGCCGCGGCTCGGCGGCCATCCGCAGCAGCAGCGCGGTGACGCCGGAGGCTTGCGCGGCCAAAGTGAGCTTGCGGCTGGCGACGAGATCGAGCTGACGCGCCTGCCCCCACACCTCCAGCACCACGGCGCCGAGCGCGTCGCAGGCCAGCGCATCGGCGGCAGTCCGTAGCGCGGCGTCGGTATCGGGCGCGCGCACCGTTACCAGCAGCCGCGGATCGAGCCCCAATTCGCAGAGCCCACTCATCGACAACGCGCCCGATTCAATTTCCGAAAAATCCTGCCGCACCCAGACCAGCGGCCGGCGCGGCGATACCCGTCCCGCAAGGCCGGCGATGAAGCCGGTGGCCACAGCGCTCTGATGTCCCTCGGCGAACACTTCATGCACCGCTGATAGCGCCAGCCCGCCCTGCAACATCGTATCCGCGGCCTTATGGCCAAGCGCGATCCTGTTGAGGTCATGCGCATCGCCATGCGCCTCCAGGCGTTCGATGCTTCCGCGCAAACTTGCAAGCGTGCTGGTGCGTGCGGTGCTCATGCGCCGCTCCTTCGGAAATTGGGCCTTACCGCTTCTTCCCGAGTGAACCCGCGGCTGGCTCATTTGTTCATGATATGTTCTAATATAAAGCTAACAGGCCCGGCGGAGTCAATCAGGATCGACACCCGGGCGATTCATGAGCGGAATCAAAGGGATTCGACGATGGACGTGCAACGTAAGCTGGAAATCCTGGCGGATGCCGCGAAATACGATGCTTCCTGCGCCTCCTCCGGCACCGAGAAGCGGGATTCCAGCGACGGCAAGGGCCTCGGTTCGACCGTATCAGGCATGGGCATCTGCCATTCCTACGCGCCGGACGGACGCTGCATCTCGCTGTTGAAGGTGCTGCTGACCAACGCCTGCAATTACAATTGCCTCTATTGCGTCAACCGCACCTCCTCGAACGTGCCGCGCGCCCGCTTCACGGTCGATGAAGTAGTGAAGCTCACGATCGATTTCTACCGACGCAATTACATCGAGGGCTTGTTTCTCTCCTCCGGCATCATCCGCAGCGCCGACTACACCATGGAGCAGGTGGTGAGCGTCGCGCGAAAGTTGCGCGAGGAGCATCATTTTCGCGGCTACATCCATCTGAAGACCATTCCTGAAGCGGACGACGCGCTGATCGCGGAGGCCGGCAAATATGCCGACCGTCTCTCCATCAATATCGAAATGCCGCTGGAAAACAGTCTTGCGAAATTCGCGCCGGAAAAGGACCTGCGCGCGATCCGCCGCACCATGGGCCGGCTGCGGCTGAGGCTCGATGAAGCGCAGGAGAACGACAAGAACGCAACGAAAGCAAAGCCGCCGCGCTTTGCACCGGCCGGGCAAAGCACGCAGATGATCGTCGGCGCGGATGCGGCCGACGACAAAACCATCCTCGATACCAGCGCCAACCTCTACGGCTCCTACCGCCTCAAGCGCGTCTATTATTCGGCCTTCAGCCCGATCCCGGACGCCAGCCGCGCGCTGCCGCTTGTGGTGCCGCCGCTGGTTCGCGAGCACCGGCTTTACCAGGCCGACTGGCTGATGCGGTTTTACGGCTTTGACGCCGGCGAGATCGTCGACGAGGCCGAGGGCATGCTGCCGCTCGATATCGATCCGAAACTCGCCTGGGCGCTGCGCCACCGCGGCCGCTTCCCGCTCGATGTCGCGACCGCCAGCCGCGAAGAGCTGTTGCGGGTGCCGGGCTTCGGCACCAGGGCAGTCGACCGCATCATCGCGACGCGCCGCCTGACCTCGATCCGCCTGGCCGATCTGGTGCGGCTGCACATTCCGCAGAAGAAGGCGCTGCCGTTTATCGTTCTCGCAGACCACCGCCCTTCCCCGCATCTGCTCGATGGCGCGGGGCTGAAGGAGAGGTTCAAACCGAAGGCGACGCAGTTGGGATTTGGGTTCTGAACCCACAGCGTCATTGCGAGGAGCGCGAGCGACGAAGCAATCCATGTCTCAGCAAGCGGAGAAATGAATTGCTTCGCTTCGCTCGCAATGACGAGGAGGAGAGACATGCACCACATCACCCTCGACAGCGAAACCGATTTCGATGGCTGGCGCAAAGCCGCGCGTGCGCTGGCGCTAAACGATGTGAACCCCTCCGACGTGACGTGGCGTGTAGCCGGCGATGCGCCCGAATTGTTTGAGCCGTCTGCGCCGCCGCTCGACCCCCCACAGGGCACCACCTTCAACGTCCCCGCCAAATTCGTCGAGCTGGCTGAAACTGCGATCCTGCACCGCAACCCGGAACGGTTCGCCCTGCTCTATCGCCTGCTGTGGCGGCTGCGAAGTAATCACGATCTGCTCGAACTCGCAACCGATCCCGATGTGGCCGACGTCACCGCGATGGCAAAAGCCGTGCGCCGCGATGAGCACAAGATGCATGCCTTTGTCCGCTTCCGCGAAATCGGCCGCGAGCAGAAATCGCATTTCGTTGCCTGGTTCGAACCGGAGCACCACATCGTCGAACTGGCCGCGCCATTCTTTGCGCGCCGCTTTGCCGACATGCCATGGTCGATCCTCACCCCCGACGTCTGTGCGCATTGGGACGGCCACGCCGTCTCGTTCACGCCAGGCGTCACCAAGAGCGAAGCGCCGACCGCCGATCGGCTGGAGGAAACCTGGCGCAGTTACTACGCCAGCATCTTCAATCCCGCCCGGCTGAAAGTGCAGGCGATGCAGAAGGAGATGCCCCGGAAATACTGGCGGAACCTGCCGGAGGCTTCATTGATTAAACCCCTGATCGAAGGTGCCGGACGCGCCGCCAGCGCGATGATCGCAAACGCGGCGACCG
Source organism: Bradyrhizobium sp. WYCCWR15520 (assembly GCF_056174665.1). Classification (NCBI taxonomy): domain Bacteria; kingdom Pseudomonadati; phylum Pseudomonadota; class Alphaproteobacteria; order Hyphomicrobiales; family Nitrobacteraceae; genus Bradyrhizobium; species Bradyrhizobium sp. WYCCWR15520. The sequence continues at coordinate 153,015 of NZ_JBWBWM010000010.1, read as the reverse complement.
AACCGCACAAGCCGCAGAAACGGCTGGAACCATCCAAGGCAAGCGACAAGGCAGACGACATGCCCCGCAAACATGCCGACGATATCGAGACCCTGCGCGAGGAAGCTGCCGATTGCCGCGCCTGCCCCCTCTACAAGAACGCGACCCAGACCGTGTTCGGCGAAGGGGCGCAAACGGCGCGGATCATGCTGGTCGGCGAGCAGCCCGGCGACAAGGAAGATCTCGCCGGCAAACCGTTCGTCGGGCCCGCGGGCCAAATGCTCGACCGCGCACTGGACGAGGCCGGCATCGACCGCCGCAAGGTCTACGTCACCAATGCGGTCAAACATTTCAAGTTTGTGCCGCGCGGAAAAATCCGCCTGCACCAGAAGCCGAGCACGCCGGAGATCAAGGCCTGCCGGCAGTGGTACGAACGCGAGCTCGCCGCGATCGAACCCGAACTGGTGGTGGCGATGGGCGCCACCGCAGCGCAAAGCGTGTTCGGCAAGATCACCCCGATCAACAAGAACCGCGGCCGCCCGATCGATCTCGACGACGGCACCAAGGTCTTGGTGACGGTGCACCCGTCCTATCTGCTGCGGTTGCCGGACGCCGACGCCAAGGCGCGCGAATACCGGCGTTTCGTTCAGGACCTCAAAATAGCCGCTACCGTGCTGCGAAAATCAGCACATGCGGCCTGAATTCCGCCAAGCCGGCAGCCGCAATATCTGGTGAAAAATAACGGGAAAAATTGACAACCCCGTCTGCAACCATTAATTGATGGGATACACAATCGCATTCTCAAGGGAATGTGGGACGTTCTGGTTCACGCCATGATGCTCCTACATGGTCGACGCGCTGCGCGGTCCTCCTCCAGCCCCGGCGCCGTGCAGCGCTCGACCCTCTTTTTCCTCACGGCGCTACCCCATAAGCCGCGCTCGGCGGTCCATCGGCCGGAACCGAACGGGCGCCGGATCAGCAGCCTGGTGAGATGGCCTAGCCCCTCGCCGTGGCCTCCAGTTCTGCGATATCGAACTTGACCATCTTCAGCATTGCCTCCGCAACGCGCCGGGCTTTTGCGGGGTCGGGATCGTTCATCAACTCGCCCAGCCGTCTGGGCGCGATCTGCCAGGAGAGGCCCCAGCGGTCCTGCAGCCAGCCGCATTGCTCGATCTTGCCGCCCTCTCTCAGGGCGTCCCACAAGCGGTCGATCTCGGCCTGCGTGTCGCATTCCACCATGATCGAGAAGCTGTGGTTGAACGGATCGAGCGGGCCCGCCTCGATCGCCATGTAGCGCTGGTCTCCCAGGGTGAAGCCCGCGATCTTGACGCTGCCGGCGGGACCGCTCGGGCTCTCGGCCGGCAGGGCCGAAACCCACTGCACCGACGAACCGCGGATGAGCGAGGTGTAGAAGCCGATCGCGGCCTCCATGTCCTTCGCGAACCAAAGATGTTGTGTGACCTTCATCGGGGCTCCTTCCTCCAAATGGCCAGCGTGCGCACGGCCGCTTTCGTTCCAAGGACGGATGAGATGAACGTCCGCCGACAGTGAAGACGAGATTTTCGCGTGCAGACCATCGGCCAACCGCTGAACCGATAAGCAATTCAGGAGCGCCTTGTTGGATCCGCGCATCATAAATCGGTTCAAAGGAAAATAATGAAGACCCACACTGGAGATACAGGCTTTCCTTGATGTGCGATCAAACTTCAGCGGCGCTGCCGGTCGCGCGTGTCATCTAACCTTCAAGTGCCTCGGTCAAAAATGCCCGCCTCTCAGCCGATTTCGACGGGGTGTCAGAATGACCGATATGGCTCTTAGTTCGACGATCGGCGACGCAACGCCTGTCCAGCCGGCTTCGCGGCCGAACCTCGACAAGGGGTTCAATCCGCTGACCCTGATCCTGTTCTGCGGCATCCTCGCCGCCGGGCTGCTGTACGTTGCCTATAGCATCTACGTCGATATCGACGCGACCGGTATGCGGGTCACTGCCTACCTGCCCTATATCCTCTTGTTCGTGGCGCTTTTGATCGCGCTCGGCTTCGAATTCGTCAATGGCTTCCACGACACCGCCAACGCGGTCGCGACCGTGATTTACACCCACTCGATGCCGGCGGAATTCGCCGTGATGTGGTCAGGCTTCTTCAATTTCCTCGGCGTGCTGCTCTCTTCCGGCGCGGTCGCCTTCGGCATCGTCTCGCTGCTGCCGGTGGAGTTGATCCTTCAGGTCGGAAGCAGCGCCGGTTTCGCAATGGTGTTCGCGCTGCTGATTGCCGCGATCGTCTGGAACCTCGGCACCTGGTATTTTGGTCTTCCGGCTTCCTCTTCGCACACGCTGATCGGCTCGATCATCGGCGTCGGCATCGCCAACGCGCTGATGCACGGCCGCGACGGCACTTCGGGTGTCGACTGGACCAAGGCGACCGAGATCGGTTACGCGCTGTTGCTCTCGCCGCTGTTCGGCTTCTGCATGGCCGCGATCCTGCTGCTGGCGTTGAAGTTCATCGTCCGCAATCCCGCGCTCTATGCCGCGCCCGAAGGCAACAAGCCGCCGCCGATGTGGATACGCGGCATCCTGATCGCGACCTGCACCGGCGTCAGCTTCGCGCACGGCTCCAACGATGGCCAGAAGGGCATGGGCCTGATCATGCTGATCCTGATCGGCACGGTGCCGACCGCCTACGCGCTGAACCGCGCGCTGCCGGAATCGCAGGTGGTGCAATTCCAGAAGACCTCGGAGGCCGCCTCCAAGGTAATCGCCGCCAGGGGCGCCGGCCACAGCATCATCGGCGATCCGCGCCCTGCGGTGACGCAATACGTTTCTGCCCGCAAGATCAGCGAAGGCACCTATCCCTCGCTGGCCATGCTGGTGAAGGACATCGGTGACCAGGTCCAGAAATACGGCTCGCTCAACAAGGTGCCCGCGGAAGCCGTCGGCAACACCCGCAACGACATGTACCTGACGTCGGAGGCGATCCGCTTCCTGATGAAGGACAAGGAAAACGACCTGAAGAAGGAAGAGGTCGACACCCTCAAGGCCTACAAGGCCTCGCTCGACTCAGCCACCAAGTTCATCCCGCTCTGGGTCAAGATCGCAGTCGCGATCGCACTCGGGCTGGGCACCATGATCGGCTGGAAGCGCATCGTCATCACCGTCGGCGAGAAGATCGGCAAGTCGCATCTGACCTACGCGCAAGGTGCGTCCGCCGAACTGGTTGCCGCCTCCACGATCGGCGTCGCCGACGTGTTCGGCCTGCCGGTTTCCACCACCCACGTGCTGTCATCCGGCGTCGCCGGCACGATGGCGGCCAACGGTTCGGGCCTGCAGATGGCGACTGTGCGCAATCTCTTGATGGCATGGGTGCTGACGCTGCCGGCCGCGATCTGCCTGTCGGCAGGCCTCTACGTGCTGTTCTCGAATCTGTTCTGAGTATCGGGCCGGTACGGTAGGGTCGCTGCCACACAGGCAGCAGCCTCGACAGGTAGCGGAAGGCCGGAACCAAACTCCGGCCTTTTGCTTTCCGCTAGTGCCCTGACTGATGATACGGCAGGACATCGACGTTCATACATCACACGACCCCAACAGCTCTGCAGCTGGAGCCCGCCATGACCAAAAAGCCGCCGGATGGCACCATCCACGACCGCATTCAGGCGGAAATGCTTGATAGTTTCGATGAGGAACTGGAACTTGAAATCGACGACGATCGTCTCGATGCACTGACCAATGAATTTGCAGACCATACGGAAGAAGAAACGATCGATCGGCGCGTCTACTTCAAGGAATTATTCCGTCTGCAGGGCGAACTGGTAAAATTGCAGACTTGGGTGCAGCACCACAAGCTCAAGGTGGTGGTGATTTTCGAGGGGCGCGATTCCGCCGGCAAGGGCGGCGTCATCAAGCGCATCACCCAGAGACTCAATCCGAGGGTCTGCCGCGTCGCGGCGCTTCCGGCGCCGAACGAGCGTGAGCGCACGCAATGGTATTTCCAGCGTTATGTTTCGCATTTGCCGGCCGGCGGTGAGATCGTGCTGTTCGACCGTAGCTGGTATAACCGTGCCGGCGTCGAGCGCGTGATGGGCTTCTGCACCGAAGACGACGTTGAAGAATTCTTCCGGTCGGTGCCGGAATTCGAGCGTATGCTCGTGCGCTCTGGAATCATCCTCATCAAGTACTGGTTCTCCATCACCGACGAACAGCAGTATTTGCGCTTCACGATGCGAATCCACGATCCGCTCAAGCAGTGGAAGCTCAGCCCGATGGATGTGGAATCGCGCAGCCGCTGGGAGCAATACACCAAGGCCAAGGAAGCGATGCTGGAGCGTACCCACATTCCGGAAGCTCCCTGGAGCATCGTCGAGGCCGACGACAAGAAGAAGGCAAGGCTGAACTGCATCGCGCATCTGCTCGAACAAATTCCCTACCAGGAAATCAAGCAGGAGCGGGTGGTTCTGCCGGCGCGGGTTCGCAACCCCGAATATAGCCGCGCGCCCGTTCCAGCCGAAATGTACGTACCGTCGCGCTATTGAGCGGCCGCTTCACGGTCGGCGCCGTCAATGTGCTGAGCCCAATATCCCGAACCCGAACGCCGGCGTGTCGCGGATCGGCGACGCCGCCGTGTTCGAGGTGATCACTTCGCTCAGATATTGAGCGTCGCGCCGGACGCCTCAGGTCACGGCTGAGCGGAAAATAATGAAGGCCCGCACTAAAGATACGGGCCTTCCTTGATGTGCGATCAAACTTCACATGCGATCGAGAGTGAAGAATCTCTACGCCGCCGCGAGCTTGTTCTCGACCAGCTTGATCCAGTACGAGGTGCCGTACACGATCGCCTCGTCGTTGAAATCATAGGCGGGGTGATGGAGACCCGCGCTGTCGCCGTTGCCGCAGAAGATGAACGCGCCGGGACGCGCTTCCAGCATGTAGGAAAAATCTTCCGCGCCCATCAGCGGCGGCATGTCATGGACGTTCTGGGCGCCGGCCACTTCCCTGGCCACCTGCGTCGCGAACTCGGTCTGCTCGGCGTGATTGTTGGTGACGGGATAGCCACGCTCGTAAACCAGATCGATCTTGGCGCCGGTCATTTTGGCCACGCCCTCGCACACCTCGCGGACCCGCTTCTCGACCGTCTCACGCACTTCCGCCGTCAGTGTCCGCACGGTGCCGCGGAGTTCGGCGGTGTGCGGAATGACGTTGCGCGCGTTGCCGGCATGGAACTCGCAGATCGAGATCACCGCCGACTCCAGGGGATCGATTGTCCGCGAGACAATCGACTGCAGCGCGGTGATGAGCTGCGAACCGACCAGGACGGAATCGATGCATTTGTTCGGGCGCGCGGCATGGCCGCCGAGGCCCTCGATCTTGATGTCGATCGAGTCGGTCGCGGCCATTACCGGGCCGGGCCGGATGGCGAAGGAGCCGATCGGAATCCCGGGTCCGTTATGCATGCCATAGACCTGCTCGATGCCGAACCGGTCCATCAGCCCGTCCTGGATCATGGCGGCGGCGCCGGCCCCGCCCTCCTCGGCCGGCTGGAAGATCACGACCGCGTTGCCGGCGAAATTCCGGGTCTCGGCAAGGTACCGCGCTGCACCCAAAAGCATCGCGGTGTGGCCGTCGTGGCCGCAGGCGTGCATCTTGCCCGGCGTTTTGGAGGCATGGGGAAGGTTGGTCGCCTCCTCGATCGGCAGCGCGTCCATGTCGGCGCGGAGCCCGATCACCTTGATCTCGCCCTTGCCGGGCTGCTTGCCCTTGATGACGCCGACGACGCCGGTACGGCCGAGGCCGGTAGCCACCTCGTCGCAGCCGAATTCGCGCAGGCGATCCGCCACGAATGCTGCGGTGCGGTGGACGTCGTACAGCAATTCGGGGTTTTCATGAATATCGCGGCGCCAGGCCTGAATATCGGGTTGCAGATCGGCGACGCGGTTGACGATAGGCATGGGATTCTCGAACCTCAGTTTGGAACGCGTAAGGCTTTTGTAGCATGCAAGCGGCGGTCCACCCAACCGCCTGCTGCAGAGCCCCCATCCCCACCGGGAGCAGGGTTGGAAAGCCGAACCTGGGCGGGTCACGCGGCCAGCGTGTTCTCGACCAGCCTGATCCAGTAAGACGTGCCGAACACGATCGCCTCATCGTTGAAATTGTAGGCGGGGTGATGCAGCCCTGCGCTGTCGCCGTTGCCGCAGAAGATCAGCGCACCCGGCCGCTGCTCCAGCATGAAGGCGAAATCTTCGCCAGCCATCAGCGGTGGCATCTCCTGCACATTGGCATCGCCGGCGATTTCTCTGGCTGCCCGCGTCGCGATATCCGTCTGCCTGATATGGTTGACCGTTACCGGATAGCCGCGATCGTAGGTCAGATCGATCCTGGCGCCGGTGATCTGCGCCACGCCGGCGACGACCTCGCGGACCCGTCTTTCCACCAGATCCCGCACCTCGCCGTTCAGGGTACGGACGGTGCCCTTCAGCTCGGCGGTGTGCGGAATCACGTTGCGGGCGTTGCCGGCGTGAAATTCGCACATCGAAATGACAGCCGATTCCAGCGGATCGACGCTGCGCGACACGATCGACTGCAGCGCCGTGATCAGCTGCGCACCGACAAGGACGGAATCGATGCTTTGGTGCGGCTGCGCGGCGTGCCCACCGCGCCCCTCGATTTTGATGAGGACGGCATCGCCTCCGGCCATGATCGGGCCGGGCCGCAGCGCGAACGAGCCGACCGGAATGCCGGGACCGTTATGCATGCCGTAGACCTGCTCGATACCGAAGCGGTCCATCAGCCCGTCCTTGATCATGGCGACGGCACCCGCGCCGCCCTCCTCGGCCGGCTGGAAGATCACGACCGCATTGCCTGCGAAATTGCGGGTCTCGGCGAGATAGCGCGCGGCACCCAAAAGCATGGCGGTGTGGCCGTCATGTCCGCAGGCGTGCATCTTGCCCTTCGTTTTGGAAGCGTAAGGCAGATTGGTCGCTTCCTCGATCGGCAGCGCGTCCATGTCCGCCCGCAGCCCGATGACCTTCACGTCACCATTGCCAGTGGGCCTGTTGCCCTTGATGACGCCGACGACGCCGGTGCGGCCGATACCGGTAATAACCTCGTCGCAGCCGAATTCCCGCAACCGGTCTGCCACCAATGCCGCAGTGCGGTGCACCTCGTAGAGCAATTCCGGGTGTTCATGAATATCCCGGCGCCAGGCCTGGATGTCGGGTTGAAACTCGGCGACACGATTGACGATGGGCATGGAGATAGCAGGCTTTCCGGATTGAACGCTTCTGCCCCTGTAGCATGCAAGGGGCGGTCCAACCAACGGCTCACGGGCGACACACCCGGACCCACCGTCATGGCCGGGCTTGTCCCGGCCATCCACGTCTGACTAATAAACGCCCAAGAAGGCGTGGATGCCCGGAACAAGTCCGGGCATGACGGCGTCGATGGGTGGAAGCTGAGAAATGCCGAAACGGCTTGAAGGCGATTTCGACTATATCGTGGTTGGTGCAGGGACCGCCGGCTGCATCATGGCCAACCGGCTGTCGGCCGACCCGAACAACCGCGTGCTGATCCTGGAGGCCGGCGGCAACGACAACTGGATCTGGTTTCACATCCCGGTCGGCTATCTCTTCGCGATCGGCAATCCCCGCTCCGACTGGATGTTTCGGACCGAGGCGGAGCCCGGGCTCAACGGCCGCTCCCTCGCCTACCCCCGCGGCAAGGTAATCGGCGGCTGCTCCGCCATCAACGCCATGATCTCGATGCGCGGGCAATCCGCCGATTACGATCACTGGCGGCAGCTCGGCCTGACCGGCTGGGGCTATGACGACGTCCTGCCGCTGTTTAAGCGGCTGGAGGACCATTTCCTCGGGGAAAGCGAACATCACGGCGCCGGCGGCGGCTGGCGCATCGAGGCGCCGCGGCTGTCCTGGGACGTGCTCGACGCGGTCGGCGAAGCCGCGGAGGAAATGGGCATCAGGCGCATTGCCGATTTCAACACCGGCGACAATGAGGGCGTCAGTTATTTCCACGTCAACCAGAAGCGCGGCCGGCGCTGGTCATCCGCGCGCGGCTTCCTCAAGCCGGTGCTGAACCGCGCCAATCTGCGGCTGGAAAAGCATGTGCTGGTCGACCGTCTGATCGTCGAGCAGGGACGCGCGGTCGGCGTGCGCTTCCTGCAGGGCAATGAGGTGATCGAGGCCCGCACCAGGGGCGAAGTGGTGTTGTGCGCGGGATCGATCGGCTCGACGCAGGTGCTGCATCGCTCCGGCGTCGGCCCCGCCGAGTGGCTGTCGCCGCTCGGCATCGATGTGAGGCTCGACAGACCGGGTGTCGGGCGCAATCTGCAGGACCATCTGCAGCAGCGCGCGATCTACAAGGTTGAGGGCGTGCGCACGCTGAACGAGACCTACTGGTCGCTGGTCCGGCGCGGGATGATGGGGCTCGACTACGCTTTCCGCCGCCGTGGACCGCTGACCATGGCACCCTCGCAGCTCGGCATCTTCACGCGCTCCGATCCGCATCGCGAACGCGCCAACATCCAGTTTCACGTGCAGCCGCTGTCGCTCGACAAGTTCGGCGACCCCCTGCATCGTTTTCCCGCCATCACGGTGAGCGCCTGCAACCTGCAGCCGACCTCGCGCGGCACCGTGCGCATCCGCTCGGCGACGCCGGACGACAAGCCATCGATCGCGCCGAACTATCTCTCGACCGACGACGATCGCCAGGTCGCCGCCGACGCCATCCGTACCACGCGGCGGCTGATGAAGCAGAAGCGGCTCGAACGGTATCGACCACAGGAATACCTGCCGGGCCCGAGCGTCGGCGACGACGATGAATCATTGGCAAAGGCTGCCGGCTATATCGGCACCACGATCTTCCATCCCGTGGGGACTGCGAAGATGGGCACCGCGAACGACCCGATGGCGGTGGTCGACGAAAGGTTGCGGTTCTATGGGATTGCCGGACTTCGCGTGGCCGATGCCTCGGTGATGCCGACGATCACGTCGGGGAATACCAATACGCCGACGGCGATGATTGCGGAGAAGGGCGCGCGGATGATTTTGGAGGATGGGCGCTAATTGGCCGCTTGAGCGCGAAAGCCGCCAGACACGCGCCGTTATCACGTCATCGACGCTCTTTCCGACGCGAATTGCACCGATCATTAGATCACGAGCGATAATGAATTTTTTACTTTGCGGCAATGTGCGACAAGAACGCACTATTGACATCGCGAAAAGCGTCATCAATCTTAGGTTGCTTAACTCGTCAACTCAAACTTGACCGGCGCAGCCACCTTGACGGTGGCTTCAAAATGAAACGTAGGATCCAATGAGGCGACTGAACGAAGTCACAGCGCATCATGCCAAAAGTTTCATAAGCGCGCTGATCGCAATGATTCTCACTGTGTACGCGTCGACGTCATCGGCAGAATCGATCTACCGAACCGGTCCGTTTCGCAGTCTGTGCAGCACGGTTGAGATTTCGGCGGAGCCGGAGGTCTTTCAACGCTCTGCACGTGCAACGGTCAATGAAAACGTCACGCGTACCATCGAAGAGCGCTTGCGAACGCTCGGACTTAGCTATCCAGTCATCGCGGGACCGGAGTGCTTTAGGGAACGCGCGAGAGAGCCGCGGCAGTTGAGCCTCCAGTTCTATGCGCGCGCGGTTTTCGACCCCGAATACCCCCGCCGGCTGGTCATCTCGTTGATCATGCACAGCTACTACAAGGACACCGCTGCGGAAGGCCCCTACCATCGCGACATTCCAAGGGCACACCACGAATTCCCAACGGAAGTTAGTTTCTGTTCGGCCGAAGCCGATCCTTCACGCTGCCTGACTGATCGCGTGATTAACTACTTCGACGCGACCATGCTGAAAATCATCGAACGTGCTCAAGAGCTCGAAAAAGGGAGGCGATGATGACGGCAGCTCAGAATATCACCCAGCTCTTTACCAACGGCCGCGCGAATGCGCGCCGTTGGTTCATCCGCGCCACCTCTGACGCTACTGCGCCCTGCGATAGTGCCTCATCGACCTCTGCCGCACACGCGGTCCGGGCGTAGTCACTCCCTCGCCGTAATAGGCATTGGAATTGTAATAGGCGTTCGATTGATCGAACGACCGGTACGCCGGCCGGCCGCTGAGCACGTCGGCATTGGGATGATAGAACGAATACGCGCCGGGCTCCTGGATCGCGGCTTGCGCGAACACGGGCGTTGCGATCGCGGTCATCAGAAACGCGGCGGCGAGGGTTGGGATCGACTTGGTCATCGGTGGGATCCTCTTGTTATGAAGTCACCCCACCCAATTGGGTGTCGCAGCGCAAAAGCGGAGAGCCGTGCGAGGGCTCTCACCGCGATGTGAAAAGTCGTGCGCCAATATGCGCGGCGGCGTGAGCGCGCGAAAATATCCTCTGCCGACAATGCGCAGAATATTCGCCTACAAATGAAGGGATTGGCGCAAGGCTTTCGCTTTCGCGCGGCGATGCTGTAGGGCGGGTCAGCGCAGCGTAATCCGCCGACATGCGCCCGTGCGGCGAGATCGCGGTGGATTACGCTTTCGCCAATCCGCCCCACGAAATCTGCATGCTACGTCTGCGGGGGATAACGCTCGAAGGTCGGCAATTCGTGCGCGCGCTCCATCCAGCGAAGCCGCTCTGCTGTCTGGATGTGCATCATCGCCGGAACGGCATTGGGATCGTCGTAGGTCCCGCTCTGAATGTCGACGATGCCGGGCATTATATTCGCGTTGGTGAAGAACAGACCCGTGCCGCAGTCAGCGCAGAATTGACGCCGGCCGTGTTCGGAGGACTGATAAGTTTTCGGCTGCCCCTTCGTCACCTTGAGCGCATTCTGCGGGTACATCGTCCAGCCGACCACCGGCGCGCCGGCATGACGCCTGCAATCGGTGCAGTGACACAGCGCGTGAACGATGAGTTCGCCCGCGATTTCGTAACGAATGGCGCCGCAATGACAGCCGCCGGTGATGTTGACCATGATCGCCTCCGAGAAGATTGTAGCCCGGATGAAGCGCAGCGAAATCCGGGACGAATCATCGGCCGGCGAGATATCCCCGGATTGCGCTTCGCTCCATCCGGCTACTTCCTACGCCGACTTCCTGACCGCGTTGTCGACCAGCGTCTTGCCGAGCGACCAGATCGCGCCGGGCACCTTGTGGCTGGCAGCGATGACGTCGTCGAACGACTTCTCGATCCAGGCGCAGTCTTCTTCCGTGATCACGAGCGGCGGCAGCAGCTTGATGGTGTGGCTGCCGTGGCCGGAAACCTGCGTCAGGATCTTGTGATCCTTGAACAGCGGCACGGTGATGAGCTGGCAGAACAGGCCCTTGTTGGCGGTCTCCAGGAGATTCCAGGAAGCCTTCAGCTTCAGCGATTTCGGCGGGCCGAATTCGATGCCGATCATCAGCCCCTTGCCGCGCACTTCCTTGAGCAGTTCATAGCCCGGCACCATGCGGGTCAGCGCAAGGCGGAGCTCGGCGCCGCGCTTGGCGGCCTGCTCGACCAGCTTTTCCTGCTTGACCACATCAAGCATCGCGATCCCGGCAGCCATCGCCATATCGTTCTTCGAAAACGTCGAGCCGTGCACGACGGCGCGGTCCATCTGGCTGAAGATCTTGTCGAAGATCGACTTGCGCGTGAGTAGCGCACCGACGGGCACGTGGCCGCCCGACAGCGCCTTCGAAAGCAACACCATGTCTGGCTCGACATTCCAGTGCTCGACCGCGAGGAATTTTCCGGTGCGGCCGATTCCGGTCTGGATTTCGTCGGCGATGAAGATGGTGCCGTATTTCTTGCAGAGCGCGAGCGCACCGGGAAGGAATTCATCGGTAGGCAGGTTGACGCCCTTGCCCTGGATCGGCTCGACGATGAAAGCCGCGACCTGACGCGAGGACAACGCTCGATCCAGTGCCTCAAGGTCGTTGAAGGGAATCTGCGTGCACCCGGGCAACAGCGGCTCGAATCCGCTTCGGAAGTTCGCATCGTCCATCAGCGACAGCGCGCCGTAGGTCAATCCGTGGTACGAGTGGGAACAGGACACAATGCCGGGACGGCCGGTCGCGCCGCGCGCGAACTTGATCGCAGCCTCGACGGTTTCGGCGCCGGAATTGGCAAAGAACACCTTGTCCAGATATGGAACATGTTCTAGCAGGCGTTCCGCGAGCACGCCGGCGAGCGTGGAGACGTCAAGCTGCACCAGATTGGGAAAATCGGCATCGAGCACGCTTTTCAGCGCCTGACGCAATGCCGGATGATTCCGGCCAATCGCAAAAACGCCAAATCCGCTGAGTAGATCGAGATAGCGGGCCCCGTCACGATCGAACAGGTATTGACCTTGACCCTTCTGAAAGCCCACATCGTAGCCGATGGTCTTCAGCACCCGGACGAGTTGCTCGTTGAGATGACGCGCATGCATGGAACTGCGCTGCGCCTGCCGCTCAACAAACAGCTCGGAAACGTCTAGATATGAATCTGGCATCGGCTACATACGTCGGTTGATGGCTGTTTCGTCAACTGAAAACGCCCAATGCGGCGTTTTGACCCCCGCTTTGGATCATCTACTTAAACATAGGTTTGGACCATGTTGCACTGCCCAGGAAGCGTCGCGCGTACAATAGTTTATTCGGGGATCTTTTTGGCCACAGGTGTTAATGCGGCGCTGGCCGCCGATCCCACCGGTGACTGGAAAGTAGCCGATGGTGTAGCCAACATTCGCGTCGCCCAATGTAGCGGCAACATGTGGGGCGTGGTGGCCTGGGAGAAGCAGCCGGGCGGCAAGGACAAGAACAATCCGGACGTCGCCAAGCAAAGCCGGCCGACCCTGGGCATGCCGATCCTGATCGAGATGAAGAAGAAGCCCGGCGTCGACGCCTGGGAAGGCCAAGTCTACAACGCCAAGGACGGACAGCTCTACAGCTCGACGATCAAGCCTGTCGGCACCGACCAGCTCGAGATTCAGGGCTGTGTGCTCGGCTTCCTCTGCGGCGGCGAGACCTGGACGCGCGTCGGACCGCCGATTCCCTCCAGCCCCGCCAACAGCATGGCCAAGGGTGCGCCGAAGGGAGCGCCCGGCGCCGCGCCCAAGAGCACTGCACCAGCGACTGCGGCGCAGGCTCCTGCGCCCGCGGCACCGAAGACCACCGGCACGGCGAACCCGGCGCCCGCGAATCCTGCGCCGAAGGCCACGCCCGGTCAGAAGCAGGCGGCCGCACAGCCCGCCGACATCGGCGATATCTGCCTACTCCCCGACATCGCGCGGTTTGCCCATTAGCGCCGGCTGGAACAGCAGCACCGCGGCCAGCGTGATGATGAACGACAGCGCCAGCAATTTACCCATGCTGGCGGTGCCGGGATGACTGGATAGCCACAGGCTTCCGAACGCGGTCGCTGTCGTCAGCGCCGAGAAGAAGATCGCGCGCGTCAGGCTCGACTGCAGCAGATTATTTCTGCCCTCGCGCCAGGCCACGACGTAATAGATCTTGAAGGCGACGCCGACGCCGAGCAGCAGCGGCAGAGCTACGATATTGGCGAAGTTGAGCGGCAGTCCGATCAGCACGCAGAGCTCCAGCGTCACCGCGCCGGCCACCAACAAAGGCACCATTGTCATCAGCACGTCGGAGACTCGACGCAGCGTCAGCCACAGCAACAGGCTGATCACCAGCAATGCCCAGATGCCGGCGTGAATGAACGCCTTCACGATGGTGTCGCCGGATTTGAGGATCGAGACCGGCCCGCCGATCGCGTTCGGCTCCGCGGCCAGAACCGCATCGGCAAAGCGGCGCAGATTGTCGTTGTCGTTGGGGTCGCCCTTCGGCAGCGCCTCGACGCGGATCAAGCCGTCCTTGGATTTCCAGCTATTGAGCAATTCCGGCGGCAGCGTCTTCAATGTCACCGGTCCGGCCTGCATCGTGTTGCGGAGCTGGTCGAACACGATCTTGAGCGGGGCGACGAAGACGTTCTGCGCCTTGTCGCGCGTCGCCTGGTCGCTGCCGGAAAGCTTCGACAGCGCATCCGCCAATCTCCGTGAGGCAACGGCGCCCGGGCCCTTGCCGTCGCCGGCGGCCTTGCGCAAGGCATCGGCCGAGCTCTTCAGCGCTTCCGCATTCTCTTCATCCGATGGCGCCGCATCGACCGAATCGGGATTGAGCGCAGGGCCGACCACCCTCGCCGCCTTGCCGATCAACTGCAGCTTGGCCGGCTGGTCTTCAGGCACGAAACTGTCGATCGACATCACGCGAAGAACTTCCGGCAGCTTCTCCAGCCGCGCTGCGATTTTTTTCGCTTCCGCTTCCGAGTTGGTCAGCACGTTGATGGCGTTCGCGCCGGTGTTGGGATCCTTGCGCAGGTCAAGGAAGGTCGCGATCGATTCAGCGTGCGGATTGCGCAGGTTGATCGGGTTGAAGTCGAACTTCATGAAATAGAGCAGCGGGAGGCCGGCCACGACCAGAAGCAGCGTGCCGGCGACGATGATGACGCGGTGCCGTTCGAGGAATTCGTCCACCGGCGCCAGAAACGCGTAGCCGACCGGCTCGCTTTCGCCGGGCGGGTGCAGCAGCTTCAGCATCGCCGGCAGGGCCGTGATGCTGGTGAGGAACGCGATCAGCATGCCGGCGCCAGCAATCTTGCCGAGCTCGGAAATGCCCTTGTAGTCGGTCGGCAGGAAACAGAGAAAGCCGGCCGCGGTCGCCATCGCGGCGAGCGAGAGCGGGACCGCCGAACGCCTGGCAGCGCTCTCCAGTGCTTCGGCCAAATCTTCGTTGTTCTTGAAACGCTCGGAACGGTAGCGAACGCTGAATTGAATGCCGAAATCGACGCCAAGGCCGACGAACAGCACGGCAAAGGCGATCGACAGGAGGTTCAGCGACCCTACCATCATCAGGCCGACGGCGGTGGTGACCGCAAGTCCGATGAACAGATTCACGAACACCGCGAATATGATCTTGCCCGAGTGCAGCGCCATCCAGAGGATGACGAGGACGATGAGAACGGTGGCGACGCCGTTGAGGATCGCGCCGTCCTGCACGGTCGAATATTCCTCATTCGCGATCGGAACCGGGCCGGTCAGCCGCACGCGGGCGCCGTACTGGCCGGCAAAATTGAGATCGGTGGCGGCCTGCCGGATCGCGTCGGTCGCGTCCTTGCCGGGTTCGAGCTCGCTGTAATCGAGCTTCGGCTTGAACTCGATGAAGGCGCGGCGGTCGGCATCGGTCAACGGCTTGTCGCTGACGAGCTCGCGCCAGGAAAACGTCGCCGGCTTCTTGTTGAGGATATCCTCGACTGTCTGGCTGATCAGATTGAAGGGCCGCTCGGTATTGTCGAGCTTGACCTGCCCGCGCTTGACGCCGGCAAGGCCTGTTTCCAGCGCGCCGGTCAGGCCGCGGATCGAGGGATCGCCGGCCATGATCTCGATCAGGGGGGCTGCGGCTTCGAGCTGGCCTGCGACCTTGCCGACTTCCTCCACGGGGAGGAACAACAGCCCATTCTTTTCGAAGAACTCGCCGGAGCCCAGCGGCTGCACGGATTCGAAATGCTTGGTGTCGCCGGAGAGCTTTGTGAAAAGCGCCCTGCTCGCGGCACTGGCGAGTTCGGGCGTCGGCGCCTCGACGACGGCGAGAATCAGTTTTTCGCGGTCGAACGCCTGCTCGAACTGTTGGTCGCGCTTGCGCCAGTCGAGATCGGGCGAAATCAGCGTGTTGATGTCGGTGTTGATGGCGAAATGCTGAGCGGCATAGTAGCTCGCCCCGACTGCCAGTAGCAGCGAGACGATGACGACGAGAGTGGCAAACCGCGTACAGGTTCTGACAATCGAGACGACAATACTGGTCAGCACTTCGTTTCTTTCTAAATCTCAAGGAGAGAGCTGGGCGAAAACGCCCGCTGTCTAGCGGAGTTCCCGTAGCCGATCTAATGTTGTTTTGGTTATCTGTCTGCGGGTTCAAGCCAAGCCGCCAGACCAGACCGGAACAGGCGTTCAGGGTGCCGGTATAGCCTTTTCCGATGGGCGATAAAGTGGCGAACCGGCGAGGAACCGCAGTTCACGAATCCGCTTTTTCGGTATTTAGTTACCAAATATTAGTAACCATTGCGCGATCCACCCTTTTCTATCTGCACGATTTTTGACACATAGTCCTGCGCTTCCATCTACTTGGGTGGGGATTACCTACGGGTTCCGGTCGTGGTGCGGATATTGCAATCCGAATGTGACCGGCTGCACGGAGACCCTCGGGTGAATTTGCGAATTCAGGACCTGGTGCAACTTGAGTAATGGACATCCCATGGAAGTGTATCTAGCGCAGCCCCGCGGATTTTGTGCGGGCGTCGTGCGTGCCATCGAAATCGTTGAGCGTGCGCTCGAGAAGTACGGTCCGCCGGTCTATGTCCGGCACGAGATCGTGCACAATAAGTACGTGGTCGAAAGCCTGAAGGCCAAGGGCGCGATCTTCGTCGAGGACCTGTCAGAGGTTCCGCCGCTGGCGGTAACCGTCTTCAGCGCCCACGGCGTCGCTCGCACCGTCGAGGAAGAGGCCGCCGCCCGCGGCCTGCCCGTCCTCAATGCCACCTGCCCGCTGGTCACCAAGGTCCATAATCAGGGCAAACGGTATATGTCCAAGGGCCGGACCCTGGTCCTGATCGGGCATGCCGGCCACCCCGAGGTCGAGGGAACCATGGGCCAGGTTCCAGGCCCGGTTCTACTGGTCCAGAACGTTGACGAGGTGGCGGCGCTGACGCTGCCGACCGACGCCCCGGTGGCCTATATCACCCAGACTACCCTCAGCGTGGACGACACAAAGGACATAATCGCGGCCCTTCAGGCCAAATTTACAGATATTCAAGGCCCCGACATCCGGGATATCTGCTATGCGACACAGAACCGCCAATCTGCGGTAAGGGATCTGAGTAAGCTGGTGGACGTCATCTTGGTGGTGGGGGCCGCCAACAGTTCCAACTCAAACAGGCTCCGCGAAATCGGCACCGAGGTCGGGGTCGCGAGTTATCTCATTGCCGACGGGAGCGAGTTGAACCCCGATTGGCTGAAGGATGCAAAGGCGGTCGGTATTACGGCGGGCGCATCGGCGCCCGAAGTTTTGGTAGACGACGTGATCGAGGCTCTGAGGCGTATCGGACCCGTCAAGGTATCGGTGCTTCCCGGCCGGGAGGAGAACATCGAATTCCGGCTTCCAGCCGAACTGACTGCGGGCTGATCTGCTTCACAAGTTCCAAGTCTGGACCCTCAAGTCCAGACTGCAAGTTCAGAAAGAAAATCCCTCAATGGCAATACCGTTCTTCAAGGAAATGCGTATCGGCGGCTATCTCATGAAGCAGAAGCTGCTTGGCCGGAAACGCTACCCGCTCGTGCTGATGCTGGAGCCGCTGTTCCGCTGTAACCTCGCCTGCGTTGGCTGCGGCAAGATCGACTATCCCGATGCGATCCTCAACCGCCGCATGACCGCGCAGGAATGCTGGGATGCGGCCGACGAATGCGGCGCGCCCATGGTGGCGATCCCCGGCGGGGAACCTCTGATCCATAAGGAGATCGGCGAGATCGTGCGCGGTCTGATCGAGCGCAAGAAGTTCGTCTCGCTGTGCACCAACGCGCTGCTTCTGGAAAAGAAGCTCGATCTGTTCGAGCCCTCGCCGTATCTGTTCTTCTCGGTGCATCTCGACGGCCTGAAGGAACATCACGACAAGGCGGTATCGCAGAAGGGCGTGTTCGACCGCGCGGTTTCCGCGATCAAGGCTGCGAAGGCGCGCGGCTTCACCGTCAACGTCAACGCCACGATCTTCGACGGCCATCCGGCGGAAGAGATCGCCAAATTCCTCGACCTCACGACCGAGCTCGGTGTCGGCGTCTCGATGTCGCCGGGTTACGCCTATGAGCGCGCCCCGGACCAGGAGCACTTCCTCAACCGCACCAAGACCAAGAAGCTGTTCCGCGACGTCTTTGCGCTCGGCAAGGGCAAGAAGTGGAACTTCATGCATTCCGGCCTGTTCCTCGACTTCCTCGCCGGCAACCAATCCTACGAATGCACGCCGTGGGGCATGCCGGCGCGCAACATCTTCGGCTGGCAGAAGCCGTGCTACCTGCTCGGCGAAGGCTATACCAAGACCTTCAAGGAGCTGATGGAGACCACGGACTGGGATTCCTACGGCACCGGCCGTTACGAAAAGTGCGCTGACTGCATGGCGCATTGCGGCTACGAGCCGACCGCGGCCACCGCGGCGCTCAACAACCCGCTCAAGGCGATGTGGGTGGCGCTCAGGGGCGTCCGCACCACCGGTCCGATGGCGCCCGAGATCGATCTCTCCAAGCAGCGCCCGGCGCAATACATCTTCTCCGAACAGGTTCAGAAGAAACTGTCGGAAATCCGCCGCGACGAGGCGGCTGCCGCCGCCGCCAAGCAGCAGGAAAAGGCTTCCACCGCCGCTTGAGCGGGATGAGAAAAAGATTTGGGCCTCGGTTCCTGAACGAACCGAGGCCCTTTCTTTTGTTTGACGCCCCTCGAAATCCTAGAGCCTAAAGCCGCTGCAGATCAGGCCTCCGCCATGGCAAGGCTCTCGCCATGCAGAAAGCCGCGGCAGCCGCGCAGCGAGCGTAGCGCGCGGTTGAAATCCAGTCCGGTGGAGACCAGCGCGCGCAACGAGGTCGGATTGCGCGCAACCCCGCGCAGCACCTTGCCGAGGTCGATGTCGCCATTCGGCTTGATCGCGTTCATGGCGATCGCGGGAAGCGCCCGGCTGGCCGGATCGGAAATGACGCGCAGCGCCGCGAACGGCAAGCCGGCCTCGGCCGCATAGGCTGCGGCAATATGGCTCTCCATATCGACGGCAGCTGCGCCCGTCTCCGAATGCAGCGCGGCCTTGCAGGCGGTCGCCGCGATCACCTGTTCTACGCCGGAAAGAACGCCGCGGACGACGCGCCGGCGACGAAGTGCCGCATGCGCGATCATTTCCTCGTTCAGCGCCAGACCAGCCAGAAAACGGGTATCGCCGGCCAGAACCTCGGTCGCCACCACCACGTCGCCAGACTTCAGCGACGGATCGAGCCCGCCAGCGACGCCGAATGAAATGACACCTCTGAAAGTGGTAGAATCCAGCGTTGCCAGCAGTGCGCGCAATTGCTGCGGATCGCTGGAACTGCAGATGACGATCATGCCGGGCCCGGCCGCGATGCGGGCTTCCTGCACTAATCCTGTAACAATCAAAACCGGCCGCGCATCGATCGAATCACGATCAATCTGATTGTCCGCAATCGCGGCGGCCCCCGCCCCCCAAGTCACATCCCGACCCCTACCACCCTGCTGTTGGTGCTTCTCAAATTCCGGTACCGCGCCAGCGCCCAGAGCGGAAAGAATTTCGAGTAGCCATGATACCGCAAATAAAACACCCGCGGAAAGCCTGTAGCCGTGTAACGCGCCTCGTCCCAAAGCCCTTTCTCGGTCTGTGTGGCTTTTAGGTACTCCACGCCGCGCACGACAGCCGGGTTCTCCACCTCTCCGGCCGCCATCAATCCAAGCAAGGCCCATGCCGTTTGCGAGGACGTCGACGGCGCATCCTCGAATCCCTTGTAGTCCAAGCGATAGCTGACGGCATCCTCGCCCCAGCCGCCATCCTTGTTCTGGATCGAAACCAGCCAATCCACAGCCTTGCGCATCATCGGATCCTGGTGGTCGACGCCGGCGGCGTTGAGCGCGCAGAGCACTGACCAGGTTCCGTAGATGTAGTTCAGACCCCAGCGGCCGTACCATGACCCTTCCGCAAGCTGAGTGCGGCGCAAATAGGCGGTCCCGTCCGCGACCGACTTGCTGGTCTCGGCGGTCTCGCCGAGCTGCGCCAGCATCGAGATGCAGCGCGCGGTGACGTCCTCGGTCGGCGGATCGAGCAGCGCGCCGTGATCGGAGAACGGGATGTTGTTGAGATAGTATTCGAGATTGTTGACGTCGAAAGCGGCCCAGCCGCCATCGCGGCTCTGCAGGCCCTCGATCCACTCGCGGCCGCGCGCAATTGCCGTATCATATTCCTTGCCGCCGGACTGACGGCGCGTCCGGTCCATCGCCATCACCACCACGGCGGTGTCGTCGAGGTCGGGATAATGGGCGTTGTTGTACTGGAACGCCCAGCCGCCGGGGCGGACGTCGGGCGCCTTTGCCGCCCAGTCGCCCTTGAGGTCGAGCACCTGCCGTGGCTTCAGCCAGTCGAGGCCATCCTTCATTTTCTTGAGCGTATCCTCGCCGCCGGCCTCCGCCAGCGCGTGGCAGGTCAGCGCGGTGTCCCACACCGGCGAGACGCAGGGCTGGCAATAGGCGTCGTGTTCACTGATCACCAGCAGCTTGTCGATGCCCTTGCGGGTGACCGCGCGCGGCGGATAGTCGGCATCCTTGCCGAGCGCGTCATACATCATGACGATGTTGGCCATCGGCGGATAGATCGCGCCCATGCCGTCTTCGCCATTCAGCCGCTCCTCGGTGAACGCAAGCGCCGCGTCGATCGCGCGCTGGCGCAGCTTTTTCGGAAATAGCGGCTCGACCACGCGCAGGATCTTGTCGAGCGTACTGAACAGCGTGAACCAGCCCCAGCTCTGATGCGGCGCCTTCTTGTTCATGCCGACCGATTTGGGATCCTGCAGGAACAGTTCGTCGATGCCGACGCCCTTGGGATTCCTCGCCAACGGCTTCAGCGCCGCCAGCACCATCAGCGGCACGATCGTGGTGCGCGCCCAGTAGGAAATCTTGTTGAGATGGAACGGCGACCACATCGGCAGCAGCATGATCTCGACCGGCAATACCGGCACCGCTCGCCAGCTCAGCACGCCGTAGAAAGCGAGCAAGAACCGCGTGAAGACGTTGACGCGGGCAGCACCGCCGTGGCTGTGGATCGCCTCGCGCGCGCGCACCATGTGCGGCGCATCGACGGAATCGCCGATCATCTTCAGCGCAAAATAGGATTTGACGCTGGCGCTCATGTCGAGCGGGCCGTCCTGTACCAGCGGCCAGCCGCCATGATTGCCTTGCGTGCGGCGCAGATAGTTGGCGATCTTGGCTTCGAGTTCGCTGTCGACGGGCTCGCCGAGATAGTGCCGCAGCAGGATATATTCGGAAGGAATGGTGCTGTCGGCCTCCAGTTCGAACACAAAGTGTCCATCGGATTGCCGGTAGCCGAGCAGCGCTTCGGTCGCCGACGAGATGCTCCTCTCCAGCGCGACGGGATCGACTGTCGCGACGGAATCGGCTGCGATGGTTTTGTCGATGGCAAGCATTTCGCTATACATCCCTATCTTCGCGACAGGCTCTGTGAAGCCGGTCACGCACGTCCCGCCAGGCCTCAAGACCTCGCCAGGACCAGATCGGCGGCGCGGTCACCCGACCGCACCGATCCCTCGATGGTTGCCGGCAGCCCGGTATCGGTCCAGTCGCCGGCGAGAAACAGGTTTTTGAATGAAGTCACCGCCCCCGGCCGTAGCGCATTTTGCTCCGGCGTCGCCTCGAACGTAGCACGGCGTTCGCGCACGATCTGCCAGGGCGGCAGCGGCAATTCGGCCGGCAGGCCGGCGGCCTTGCAGACGTCGCGCCAGATCGCCAGCGCGAGTTCTTCGCGCGGCATATCGACCAGCCGATCGCCATTGCTGATGGTGATCGACAGCCGCTGCGGGAACGCGAACAGCCATTCAACGAGACCACCGACGACGCCGAGAATCGGCGCCGCATCCTTCGGCGGATCGTAGCGGAAATGCGCATTGACGATGGCGCGGAATTTTGTCGGCGTCTTCAGGCCTGGTAGCAGCGATGCCGCGGGTCGCGGCGGCACCGCGAGCACCACGACATCGTCGGGACCAAGTGCAACCGTGTCGCTGCCGAATTTCAGTTCGCCGACGGCGTTCCCCGTCATCGCGAACTCGCGCAGCTCATGGCCGAACTGGATCGAGGCCCCCTTGTCCTGCAACAGCTTGATCGCGGGCTCGACCAGCACCGCGCTGAGGCCATCGCGCGCGATCAGCGGCCGGCAGGCCTGCCCGCCCGCCAGCAGCGTTTCCCGCACAATTGCGCCGGCCAGGCCCGCCGAGCCCTCGGGCGGATCGACATTGAGCGCGGCCAGCAGCAGCGGCTGCACCAGCCGGTCGTACAGCGTGCCCTTGCAGGGGATCGTGTCGCCGACCAGTTTGCCGGTGCGCGCCCAAATCAGCGGCATCAAGGCGAGATAGTCGCGCAGCCCGGTATCGGGAACACGGCGCGCCTCGTCGAACACCCACAGCGGCAGTTTGCCATCGCCGAGGTCGAGCAGCCAGCGCTGGCCTGTTGAGATGTCGGCAAAGGGAAACTGCGCCAGCTTCGGCCCGACCAGCCCGGCCTCGGTGCCGATCGACCTGGCATAGGCCCGTGCATGGCTATTGCCGGACAACAACAGATGGTTGCCGTTGTCGATGGTGAGATTGGTGGCCGCGTCGAAATAGGAACGGCAGCGGCCGCCGGCCTGTTGCGTGGCCTCGTGTACATGCACGCGGTAATTGGCGTTGGCGAGCCGCACGGCCGCCGAAAGGCCGGAAATGCCGGCGCCGATGATATGAGCGTTTTTCTGCATCAGATGATCGCGTAACGGAGAAGGATGGCAATCTTCGCCCATTTGTGGACGCGAACCGGCTCGCGCGGAGGGGCAAAGCCCCTCGCCAGCAACAGGTCCAGAATCACGCGGTAATATTTCGACATGATCCGCGGCGCGCGCACGACGCGCCGCGAATTGCGTTTCATGATTTCGTCGGCTTTCTCAAAATGCTTTTTCGCGCGCTCGCCGAGCGCCAGGCAAACTTTCGGCAATGCGCGATCGACGGTCACGCGCTGCGGATCGTCGGTCGTGATGCCGGCAAGCAGCAGGCTTTCGCGGGGCAAATACAGACGGCCGAGGCCGGCGTCTTCATCGATGTCGCGCAGGATGTTGGTCAATTGCAGCGCGCGGCCGAGATGGTGGGCGAGCAGGATGCCGTCTTCCTCGGGCAGGCCGAACACGCGTACCGACAGGCGGCCGACGGCGCTGGCGACGCGGTCGCAATAAAGATCGAGGGTGGCGAGGTCCGGCGCGCGGATGTCCTGCGGCACGTCCATCTCCATGCCGTCGACGATCGCGAGAAAATCCTCGCGCTTGAGGCCGAAGGCTTTGACGGATGCGGCGTAATCCTGCAGGCGCGGCGGCGGATGGCCCTGATAGAGAGCGTCGATGTCGTCGCGCCATTGCTGGAGCGCGGCGAGCCGCTCCGGTCGCGGTCCGTGGGAGTCGGCGATGTCGTCGACCTGCCGGCAGAAGCTGTAGATCTGGAACATTGCCTGGCGCTGGTCGCGCGGCAGGATGCGCATCGCGGCATAGAACGAGCTGCCGGACGCGGTGGTGCCGTAATCTGCGTTGGCCGCCGCCGTCTGCACTGTCATGCGCCGGCCGCCGGTTTCGAGAGCGGGCGGCGTCCCACCGCGCGGCGGGCAATCTCGCCCGCGATGCCGCCGAAGGTATGGCCGAGCAACTCCAGCTTGCTCAAATGCACGCGCTCGCTGAGCGGATCGCGCACCTTCAGCATGCCGACGATCTGGTCGGCAAATGCCTGGATTACGGAAATATCCAGCCCGAGCCGGAAATCCTTTACTTCGGCGCTCAACGATTTGCTTTCATTCAGCAGGGTTTCGGTGCGCACCGCGAGCGCATGAAGGCATTGCAATAGCGCCGGCTGCGACTTCGCCTCGCCCAGCATCTCGACGGTGGCGCCGCTGGCGGCCAGTGCGTCGCGCGGCAGGTAGACGCGATTGAGATTCCTGTAGTCCTTGCCGCAGTCCTGCAAATGGTTGTTGATCTGCAAGCCCGCGCATAGCGCGTCGGATGCGGCCCAGGTCGAGGTGCTCTCGCCATGGACATCGAGCATGAAGCGGCCGACCGGCATGGCTGAATAACGGCAATAGTGAATGACGTCATCCCAGTTCTCGTAGCGCAGCTTGGTGACGTCCATCCGGAACGCTACCAGCACGTCGAGCGCGTGCCGCGGCGCCATTGAACGCTCGGCAAGAGCCTGGCGCAGGATGACCGCTTCCTTCTGCGTATCGCCCTTGCCCAGTAGCTCGGCCTCGAACAGATCGAGATAGCGCAGCTTCTCGTCTGCGCTGAGCTCGGCATGATCGGCGATGTCGTCGGCTGTCCGGACGAAATTATAGAATGCAAGAATCAGCGCCCGGTGACGCGGATGAATGATCCATGACGCGACCGGAAAATTCTCGTCGCGGTCGGTCTTTCCGGATCGCAGGTCGCTCGCGGTGGTCATCAGGAACTGGCTACATCAATCGGGATTGGCCGCATGCGCCGATGCTTCGGCGCATGCAAGGTGATTGCGGGCCCCATATAGGGGAATCCGCAGCCAAAACCAATGCTATATGGGCTGATTAGCCCCGCCCGTGACGCGCGTCATAGAGCCGGAAAATGGCTCTGCCGCGAGGGTTAACGGACGCTGGAGCGTCTTATTGGCCGTTGTTCTTGAGAACCTGGTTGCAGGCCGGGCTGATCTTGGGCCGATTCTCCTTGAGGCACGCCAGGATCGTCAGATCGCCCTGATCGATGACCGGACGGCAGAACTTCTGCACATCGCGCGTACAGGCCTTCTGCTCCTCCGCCGTTCCGCTGCGCTGTTGCTGGGCGAAGGCGGCGTTCGACGAAACCGAGATCGATAACAAGGTGAGGGCCAGGAGAGATTTACGCATCGTATTCCTTCATTTCGGCAGCATGAAATCCTGTTCCCGATTTGCGTTTCGGCATCGCCGGGGGGATTTTGTGGGATGGCAGGTGCCGCGTAGCGCAGCAGCGTGCCGACGACAAGCAGGGCAAATGCGGCCAAATTTGCGGCGACATCGACGACGACTTCAGCACGTTAAATAACCAACTGATATTTAACGTGTATTTTTGCAACAGCCGCCCAGCAATTGGATATTGCAGACGACGCGGCGCAAAGCTAGATGCTGCAGCGACGGTGCCGATGCGAACGATCGATTCCATTCGGCTGCCTGTGCCCATTTTCCTGCCGCAACCGGTGGAAACGGCACCGCCGTCATTTGAACCTAAGATACTGCGGGAACACTAAATCTTCGATGCGGCGAGACGTATCTTTGCAAAAGAACGTCTATTTGATGGGAAAACTCACGATGAAACTATTTGGTTCCAGGTTGCTCGGTCAGGCTCTCGCAGCGGCCGGCGTCGGCGCCGCGCTCATGTTGTCGGTCACCGCAAGCCATGCCCAGGCGGGCGGCCCGTTTGCCGGCTTTGATGGAAACTGGAGCGGCACCGGCACGGTCGCGCTTTCCAACGGCACCACCGAGAACATCCGCTGCAAGGCCGATTACAAAGTCAACGCCAACGGGCTTGGCCTGAAGCAAAATCTGCACTGCGCCAGCGACAGCTACAAGTTCGACCTGTCGAGCGACGTCACCAGTCAGGGTGACCGCATCTCCGGCAACTGGAGCGAAAAGAGCCGCAATATCTTCGGCAATCTGCAGGGCACCGCAGGTGGCGGCCAGATCGAGGTGTTCGTCGAGGCCTCCGGATTTGCGGCCAACCTGAATTTGCGCACCACCGGCAACAAGCAGTCCGTGCAGATCGACTCCAAGGGTGAGATCCGCGGCGTCAAGATCACGATGACGAGAACCTGATACAGCCTTTCGAGGCAGCGCGAATGGCGGCGTCCCCCGGAGTGCCGCCATTTTCATTTTGGCGACCCGTCTAGCGAAATTGCCACGCCCAATGCGCGTCGCCGCGGTCGCGGCGTTCCGTTACCTCGACGCGCATAAAGCGGTCATGCGCCAGCGCGGCGCCGACCCACAATTCGTTCCAGGCATCGAACACGGCAGGCGAGAGCGCTTCGCGCTCTGCCATCAGCCGCCACGATGTCTGGCGCACGGTGACATGCGCGCCTTCCAGCTTCAGTTCGGCATCGTCATCCTGCGCGCGCGACAGCCGGGCGAAGGCCGTTGCGAAACCGGCCGCGCCCGCCTCGACCCCGCCCAGCATCGCGGCGACGTCGTCAAAGGTGTGCATCCCGACCAGACGTGCCGCGGCACCCGCCAAATGACCGCCCTCCTCCGGGCCAAGCACGGCGATGGTTTCCGGCACGATCGAGGTGACGTACTCCATCGCATAATTGCGCAGCACTTTTTGCAGCCGCTCCTCCGGCCACGTCGTCGCCGGCAGCCGTGGCGCGAGATCGGCCTGGAACGGCGGGCAGCGCTCGCCGGGCGAAAACTGCAGCCGCTCCTCCGGCGCGAGGTCGCGATCCCACTCCTTGTAGTAACCTTCCAGCCCTGGCTGGCCGTCGACGGTCTGGCCCGTGCAGACAAAGCCGAGCCTGGGATTGCCGAGCACGACGCCGTTGTTGGCGTGCCACCCGCGCAGCATCGCCCGCGACACTTCGGAAGGAATGCCGCAGATCGCGGTACCCGACCAGATCCAGCGCGGCGGCGGATAGCGCACCCAGGCCTTGCTGTCGCTCTCATGGACATACTCGACCTTCACGCCGCCGACCTGGTTCGAGAGATAGTGATATTGCGCGCAGGCGACCGCATGCGGGAGCTTGTCGAGACCGAGCTTCTTCAATCCGGGCAGGAAGCGCGCCAGTTGCTGCCGCCGGAAGGTGCGGAACACCACCTCGGCGGCGCGCGGCGCGCCCGCCCGCGAGGCCAGCATCAGGATCAGCCCGGTGAGATAGGAATGGTAGATGTGTTCGACCGCGCGGTAGGCGGCAGCGTCGGCCGCAGGTCGGGCGGCTAATCCTGCAGACGTCATTCCTCAGCCCTTCTGCGGCTGCCGTTGATCGGCAGCGTTGTTATGCTCGAGCCTTATCCGGCTCTCGCTTTTTTCTTTGACGCGTTTTCTTTACGCGAACCGGGATCCATTTCGCTCGAAAACGCTATGTCGCGCCTGTTATCCGGCAGGCTTGTTCTCGGCCGGCTTGGTGTGGTCGATCCCGCGAATCTTCTCCGACAAATTGATCAGGAACATCGAGGTCGGCCGCAGGATGAATAGGTCGGCCACCAGCGCTGCGATCATCGAGAATGCGCTGAGCCAGCCGAACAGCCGCAACGACGGCAGGTCGGAGAACACGGTGACGACGAGACCGCAGGCCAGCACCACCGTGGTCAGGATCAGCGCCGGGCCGACCAGCACAGTGGCGCGCTCCACCGCCAGCGCCGAGCCGACGCCCGGCTTGCTCTCCAGCCGCAAGCGGTTGAGGAAGTGGATGGTGGCGGAAAGCCCCAGGCCGAACGACACCGTCAGCGCGACCACGCTGGCGAATTGCAGGCCCTCGCCCAGTATCCACAGCACCGTGCCCGATGCCACGACCGGGAAAATGCCGGGCAGAATGCAGGAGAACATCACCACGACCGAGCGGAACGCGAGGCCGATGAAGACCGCGACCAGCAGGAACTCGATCGTCAGGCCGTGATTGAGCTTCGAAATCATGTTGGCGCTGTTGCGGGCGGCGATCGCCGACAGACCTGTGACAGCGATCTCAAAACCGGGATGCTCGGCGCGCACCTTGTCGAGCGCCTTGTCGAGCTTGTCGACCACGGGAAGGATTTCGCTGGAATCGAGATCGGGCACGCGCCCCGACACCACCACCGCATCTTGATCGGCCGAGATGAAACGGCGGACCAGATGCTCGGGGATGACGCTGACATATTGCTTCAGCGTTTCGACGTCACCGCTGCCGGCTTTCTCGGCGAGCCAGCGGCGCAGGGTTTCGAGCGACCAGACGTTGCCGACGCCAGCCGATTTCTCGACCATGGCGTGAACTTCGGCGATCGTCTTCAGCGTATCCGGCGCATAGAGCGAGGCGCCCTTGGGGAATTCGATCAGCACGTCGATCGGATTGGCGCCGGTGAGCTTGGCGTCGAGGCGGCTCGACGCCGCCACTGCCTGCCGCTTGTCCGGCACCTGGTCCGCGAGCCGATAGCGCGGCTCCAGCGTGGCGTAGATATAGCCGAGTGCACCGACAAAGAGCAGCGCGATCAGGCTGAACATGCCGGGGCGGCCGACCATGCGCACCGCGATCCAGTAGCAGAAATTGCGCAGCATCTGCACGCCGGCATCCGCGCTCTGGAACTTGACGGCAAAGATCTTCTCGTTGCGGACGAACAGCACGCCGAACACCGGAACCAGCGAGAGCACGGCGACCAGCGCGATGATGGTGGCGGCAAGGCCGGCCTCGCCGAATTTGCGGATCAGTTCGGAATCGGAGAATTGCAGGGCAATGAACGAAATGCCGGCGGTTGCATGGGTGAGCACGCAGGCCGGGCCCACCACCAGCACGGCATTGGTGAAGGCGGTCAGCTTGTCCTGGCCCGCGATCAGGCGATCGCGCGCCGCGAACGTCAACTGCATCGAGTCCGAGAAGCTGATCACCATGATGAGCGGCGTCATCACGTTCAGGAACATGTTGAGATTGAAACCGGCCCAGCCGAGGCCGCCGAGCGCGAGCAGGATCGCGATGATCGGCGGGAAAGCCGCGACCACCATGAACGATATCTTGCGGAAGAAAATGATCGCGATGATACAGCCGGCCAGAATGCCGAGGATGTTGTAGGTCAGCCCGTCGCGCTTGACCGCGTTGCGGATCTCGAGCTGCATGACGGGCACGCCGGAAAGCTGCGCGTTGAGACCGCTGTCGGCGAGATCCTCGGCCATGATCTTCCGCATTTCCCCGACCACCTTGCCGAGCTCGTTTGAGGAAACGACCTTCGGCTCCAGCGACAGCACGATCAGCGCCAGCGTGCCGTCTTCCGATAGCAGCTTGCCGCGAATGATCTCGTTCGATTTGACGGTCTCGGCAAACTTCTCGTAGGCGGCGCCTTGCGGCAGTTCAGGCGGGAACAGCGCGGCGGGCAGCTTGCCGGGCTCCGGCGCCTGGCGCGCCGAAAACAGCGAGACCAGACCGCGCACGCCCTCGACCAGTTGCAGGTCGGTGACCATGTCGCGGATCTTTTCGAGGTTCTCGCGAGCCAGCAGCGTTTTGCCCTCGACCACGACGAGCACGTCGAATTCGGTCGCCGGGAAGCGCTTGGTCACGGCCTCGTATTGCTTGTAGTCCTTGGAGTCGGAGCGGAACAACTGGCTCAGCGAGTCGTCGATCTTGATCCGCTCGATGCCGAACAGCGCGGCCACGATCAGCGCGGCGAGAATGATCAGGGACAGGATCGGCGCCTTGACCGCGATCAGGCCCATGCGCTCGAGCCCGAAGGCGATGCTCTTGCCCGGCGGCGGCTCCTCGATGGCTTCGACGTGGACGTGACTTTCGGAGTTCTTGTCGAGCATACCCTGTCCAGTTCTCACGTCGGCCTGTTCGTGCAGCTTGGCTTATGCAGTTGGTGGCGCGAAGGCGGCTTTGACAACCATCATCCGATCGGCGCTAACCATTGAAATCACGCGGTAAATTAACCGGCGCCGTTTTACAGGGCGAAGCCCCATCCGGCAAGCATGCGGGAGAGGGCAAATCGGCATGAAGATGACGAAAATCCGCGTTAAGTCTCTGATTTGCCACACCCGCCGGCACGGTCCCACCGGATAACGACCACCCCGGTCGTGCCGGCGCGGTGCGACGACCTCCGGTCAATTTTTCGGGAAACGGCACGCACGAGGCGAGCAAGGCGCCACTCAGTCCTTTTTCTGCTCCGCTTCCGTTCCGGCGCGGAGTGCAGCCTTGAACGCTGCATCGAACAGGCCGGCATATTGGCTCGCATTGACGTTGGAAATATGCGCGGTGTCGCGGAAGTTGGCCTGCCCGTTCCGGACCAGATAGCAATAGCCGTGCTCGCAGACGACGGACAACGGGTCCACGGTCAGGAGATGCGGATTATCACGGTGCCGGTCGAGCACGCCTGCGAGCTCGCCCCGAAAGGTGCTCATCGTCAGGCCGGGGCTGGCCTCGACTTTCCATTCGTCGATCGCCTTACCCGCGCGGATCTGGTTTTCGATCCACCGCTGCGGCAGATCGAAGCCGATGTGCAGTAGCGGCATGATGAATACGACGGTCTTGCCCGCCGCAAGCAGTCTGTCCACCAGAACAGAAACCTCAGCGGCGGTGCCCCAGATGCTGCCAAGCACGACGATGCTCGGCTCCGCTTGCGCCAGCACGAAATCCAGCGTGCTGCGATTGAATTGCCGGCATGTCCGCTGATCGCTTGCATGGCCTGCCGCATCGTCGACGAAGGCCCTGCACCCGCTCTGTGTCGCGATTAGCCCGTGAATGCTGTTGGCCAGCGCGGCCGATGAAATCGGTTCGAGATACTGGTTGGCAAAGGAATCGCCCCACAGGATCGCCGATGGTCTGGCCGCGGCCGACGCGCTGCCGAAACTGCAATAGGTCTCGGTCGCCTTCTTGGTGGAGTTTGCGTTCCGGAAACACTCATCGCGTGGCGTGTTGGTTCTTCGCGCGAGCTCAGCCGGCAGCAGATAGTCCGGCAGCCTGCCCGGAAAGCCATGATTGAGGAACGCCAGCGACACAAAGCCGGCGAACACCGCGAACGAGACGCCTGAAGCCGTCAGCAAAGCGCGCGGCGTCCAGAAATGGCGCTGCATTCGGACCGGTTGCTCGACGTAGCGGTAAGACAGCGCGCCGAGCGCCAGCGAGGCCAGCACCATCACGATCTTCTGCGCGCTGCCCACGTCATAACCGCGCACCGCCAGCCAGCCCAGGGCGAACACCCAGATCGGCCAGTGCCACAAATAGATCGAGTAGGACCAGTCGCCGATGCGCTGGATCGGAGACAGTGCGAGCAGACCACCCTCGCCTGTTCCCTGCCGCGCCGCGACGATCATGGAAGCGCCGAGGATCGGCAGGATGGTGAGCACGCCGGGCCATCGCGCTTCCGGCAAAGGATAAATGGTGCAGGCTGCGACAAGCGCCCAGCCGGCAAGCGCGATGATTGGCTGTTCCAGCCATGACGTTTTCACGCCTTCCGAGCGGCGTCGGATCTCCGCGGCCGCGATCAATCCGCCAGCCAACGGCTCCCAGGCTCTCCCGTCGCATCGTGCTGGCTTGCCCACAGACACCACGCCAACGACAGGGCCGCGAAGACCTGCAGCGCAACGACCACCGCATTGATCCCTGACTTAGCGCGCAAAGCAAGCCGCCAGACCAGGCCAACGATCAGTGGCATGAAGAAATAGAACTGCCACTCCAGCGACAGCGACCAGGTGTGCAGCAGCGGTTTGGTCTGGGCCGCCATGGCGAAATAGCCGCTGTCGCTCTTGAAGGCGAAGTTCGAAAAGAAGGTCAGCGCCGACAGCGCCTGGAGCAAATGTTTTAGATATTCGGCCGGCAAGGTCACGAACCAGCCGACAATGACCGACGCAATGGTCAGCACCGCAAGCGCAGGATAGATCCTGCGCATCCGCATCATCCAGAAAGTCCACGGCGAAAAGCGGCTGAGCCGCAGGTCGTTCAGCACCTTCGTCGTCATGAAATAGCCGGTGATGACAAGGAAGACGTCGACACCGACGAATCCTCCGGCGAATCCCGGTATCTGGAAGTGAAAGCCGACGACGGCGATCACCGAAAGCGCCCGGAGTGCATTAATGTCGAGCCGGAACCCGTCCGCACTCGCACGCTTGCCAGCCGCGCCTGATGTCGTCCCCGCCTTCTCCATAGCCAATCTCTGCCCGCTGCCTGGTCGCTTATATCAGGCGCGGGTTGGCTGACCGTGGCGGAGCGGCCACATGTCGATTCGTTTTCGGGCTCAGTCGATCGGCCTGGCGGAGATCAGCGCGGTTCCGCTTTCATCCTTCAGCGCCACGCCGGTGACTTGGCGCGCGATGGCTTCGCGTACCAGCCACGCGATCTTGAAGGCGGCTTCATCATAGCTCAGGCCCGCGCCGTGGATGTTGGACACGCAGTTGCGCTTCTCGTCGGTGAGGCCGATGCGCGGCGCAAAGGTCAGATAGGCGCCGAGACTGTCTGGCGCCGACAGGCCGGGCCGCTCGCCGATCAGCATCACCACCATCCGCGCCCCAAGCACCGCGCCGATCTCGTCGCCGAGCGCCACACGTGCGCCGGATGCGACTACGACATGGCCGCACCGGATTCCCGCCTCCGTGAAGCGCGGCGCGAGATGACGGACCAGTTCGATCGCGTGGAGATTGACGGCCGCCGGCGACAACCCGTCGCCGATCACGATCACGATCTCACCCGCGCCGCCGCTGCGCTCTTCCAGCGCGCGCCGCGAATCCGGGTCCAACAGGCGTCCGAGATCGGGACGGCGCAGGTAGTCGCCACGGTCGCGCGCCTGACTGGAAACCTCGCTGACCTCGAGGCCGAGGCCGGCCAATCCGGCAACCAGATGTGGCGCATCGAAGGCGGCATGCACGGCGTCGCGTGCGCGGGCGTGGTCGAGGGTGAAGGCAAGCAGCGCGTCGGTCGGCATGCTCGCGCCGGAGCGGCCGAGGCCGACGCGCGCCGGCGTCAGCTCCCGCAAGGCTTCGAGCGGGCGGGACGGCGGCGCCGGCGTTTTCATGAGTTATTACTCGGCAGGGACCGAGGCTTCGCGCAGCCGGATCGAATAGTTCGACGCGTTCTGCTGGCCACCGGAGGCTGCACGCGCGAACTTGATCAGATGATGCGCGATGGTGGCCGACCCGATGAACCCCTCGATATCGCCGCGCCGGAGCCGTCGAATCGCGAACTTCCAGAACACGCGCCTGTAGTCGCCGAGCACGCCGACCTGCCAGAAGATATTGCGCAGCATGATCAGCGCGCGGCGGATGTTGCGCCAGCTCTTCATTTCGGGTGCGACCGGCACCTTGATGCGGTTGGCATAGGTGTAGTCGCACTGATACTCGTAGCGCGCGAACAGCTTCTCGGGCTCGTAGGCGATCTCCATGCATCGCTTCCAGGAGCTG
This sequence comes from Bradyrhizobium sp. WYCCWR15520, assembly GCF_056174665.1. NCBI lineage: Bacteria > Pseudomonadati > Pseudomonadota > Alphaproteobacteria > Hyphomicrobiales > Nitrobacteraceae > Bradyrhizobium > Bradyrhizobium sp. WYCCWR15520. Next base: position 120,130 of record NZ_JBWBWM010000010.1, on the reverse strand, counting down.
ACGACGTCCTCATAAGGCATCAGGAATTCGACATTGGAATCGCGGCTGTCGTCGTCATTGAGACGCCCCTCGCGCTCCAGCCGGTCCCACAGCGGCGTCTTCGGCAGCGCCTGAAGCAGGTTGATGGTGAGTAGCGGAATCCGCGATTCATCGACGAAGTTAAGCAGCGCATCCGCGGTGCCGGGCTTGTCGGTATCGAGCCCCATGATGATGCCGGAGACGACCTCCATGCCGTAGGAATTGATGGTCTGGATGCCCTCGAGGATCGGGACCATCATGTTGTGGTCCTTGTGCATCGCCTTCAGCGCATCGGGATCCGGCGTCTCGATGCCGCAGAACACGGTGACGAACTGCGCCTCCCGCATCTTCTCGAGGATCTCCGGCCGCTTGGCGATGTTCAGCGTCGCCTCGCAGGCCAGCCGCACGACATATCCTGTCCTCTTCTGCCATTTGATCAGATGCGGCAGCAGGTCCAACGCGGCCTTGCGGTTGCCGATGAAATTGTCGTCGACGAAATAGATCGTGTCGGTCATGCCGCATTCGCGCAGCCTGTCCAATTCGGCAACGATCTGCTCAGGCGTCTTCAGGCGCGGGTTGCGGCCATAGAGGCCGGGGATGTCGCAGAATTCGCACTGATAGGGACAGCCGCTGGAGAACTGGATGCTGCCGAGCAGATATTTTTTCACTTCCGCCAGCTCGTAGGCCGGGATCGGAAACTCGGTCATCGACAGCCGGTCTTTGGTCGTCAGCACCACCTGCTGCGCAGGGCGTGACGGGTCTTGCGCCAACCGCGCAAGCAGGTCGTTGGTGGCGTCGCCGAGTTCGCCGACATGCAGATAGTCGAACGAGGGATAGTAATCCGGACACGCGCTGACCGAGGGACCGCCGATCGCCACAGGAAGCTCGAAGCCATGGGCGCGGCGGCAGATGTCGTTCATCTGCTGGCGCTGGATGTGCATGCCGCTGACGAACACCGCCTCCGCCCATTCGAAATCTTCCCTCGAGGCGGGACGAATGTTCTCGTCGACGAAACGGACCGGCCAATCGGCCGGAAGATAGGCCGCGATCAGGAGAAGGCCTTGCGGCGGCATGAACGCCTGGACGCCGTCGGTCAGGGGATAAGCGTGCTCGAACGTACCGAAAGAAGACGTATAGCGCGGAAAGACGCACAGAATACGCCGTACCGTTCCGATGCCTTCAGCTCTCATCAAATTTCCTCAAGGCTGGCGCGAATTTAACCACGACATTGAAAGCTGGGCCAGAAGTTCTTCAATATTGTGACAGTCACAACTCGTTGTGGGTTCAATTGGTTGCACGAAAATCTGCCGGCCGGGGGCCAGGGCTCAGGCGATCAGGCGTGAGGCAAATTCGGGCAGCAGACCTGTGTTCCCCGCAAGCCGGAAATCGGCGCCCGCAAGGCCGGACCGAACCAGCCAGTCGTCGAATTCCGGCGCCCGTTTCAGGCCGAACAGGTCGCGGACATAGAGCGCGTCGTGGAACGAGGTCGACTGATAGTTCAGCATGACGTCGTCGGCCCCCGGCACGCCCATGATGAAGGTGACGCCGGCGGCCGCCAATAGCGTCAAGAGATTATCCATGTCGTCCTGATCGGCCTCGGCATGGTTGGTGTAGCAGACATCGACACCGAGCGGCAGGCCGAGCAGCTTGCCGCAGAAATGATCCTCCAGGCCGGCGCGGATGATTTCCTTGCCGTCATACAGATATTCCGGGCCGATGAAGCCGACCACGCTGTTGACCAGCAGCGGATCGAAGGCGCGCGCCACCGCATAGGCCCGCGCCTCGCAGGTCTGCTGGTCGACATTGTGATTGGCGTTGGCCGACAGCGCCGAACCCTGCCCGGTCTCGAAATACATCACATTCTCGCCGACCGTGCCGCGGCGCAGCGACAGCCCGGCCGCGTGCGCCTCGCGGAGCAGCGCGAGATCGACGCCAAAGCTGCGGTTGGCCGCCTCCGTTCCCGCGATCGACTGGAACACCAGATCGACCGGCGCCCCCTGCCCGATCAATCCGAGCGTGGTGGTGACGTGGGTGAGCATGCAGCTCTGCGTCGGGACCTGCAGCCGCGCGATGATGCCGTCGAGCAGACGCAGCAGTTCGCCGATCACGGCCGGGTCGTCGCTGGCCGGATTGATGCCGATGCAGGCATCGCCCGACCCCAGCAGAATGCCGTCGAGGATCGACGCGGTAATGCCCTTGGCGTCGTCGAAGGGATGATTGGGCTGCAGCCGCACGCTCATCCGCCCCTTCAGGCCGATGGTGTTGCGAAACGCCGTGGTCACGGCGCATTTTTTGGCAACCAGGATCAGGTCCTGGTTGCGCATCAGTTTCGAGACGCCGGCGGCCATTTCCGGCGTGACCCCGCGCGAAACCTTCGCCAAGGATTCGCCGGTCGCCGCATCGGAGAGCAGCCAGTCGCGGAAGCCGCCGACGGTCAGCGACGAGATGGCCGCAAAGCCCGGGGCGTCGTGGCTGTCGATGATTAGCCGCGTGATCTCGTCGTCCTCATAAGGAATGACGGCCTCGTTGAGGAATTGCTTGAGCGGCACGTCGGCGAGCGCCATCCGCGCCGCGATCATCGCTTCCGCGCTGTCAGCGGCGACACCGGCAAGACGGTCGCCCGACCGCGGCGGCGTCGCCGTGGCGAGCAGCTCGCGCAAATCTGCGAATACATAGGAGGTGGCACCGATGATCTGGCGATAGACCATGCTGACTTTCCTGCGCCCGTACCCGCTCCGCTGCCTCGCTACCCTATCATCACACGCGCGACAGTGTGGAAGAAGAGTTTAGGCGACTTTCGAGCGCGGCGTGGCCGCCCCGGCCAACCGCCTCCGGCTAGTTCAAGCTTATCTCATAGGCGAGCCCGGCGAACACGAACAGCGCATGGAACCTGACATTGCGCGTTGTCGCGGCCACCACACATTTCAATACGAATATGCCGATCCGCGGAAGATATTCGAGTCCCAGCGATTGCAGATGGGCTTGACCCTTTATCAGGGTGTCGACCACATCGAGCGCTTCCGCCAGCGCCACAAAGCCCGGGCGACCCAGCCGAGATAAACATACACCAGACCGCGTAGCGGCCGGGATGCTGGATCAATGCCGCGACGCCGCTGGCCAACCGGGTAACGCTGAGCCCGAGGATGATGGCGATCAGGACTCGGACGTGAAGGTAGAGATCGACATTGCCCAGCAAGGCGCCACTTTGAGCCATGAGTTCCCGTTCTCACGCATAGTCGAAGCTGCGGGCGCCTGTGACATCAGGCGTCACGTGATGGTTCGAGACGAAGGCTTAAGGATTTCGCGTTAGCCGCCCCGGCAAGACGCGGTCGACCAGATTCCGTCGCTGCGTTCGCTGTCTAGCTTGATTCGCTGCTCACGTGCGCGCCAATGCGGATGGCCTTCCCGACGAACGCTTGCGCTTGCTTGCGTCCGTAGGTCGCGCGGGCCCCCGCGTCTGCCGCCCGGACAGCCACCTCCAATTGCGCCGATATATCAGAGCCCGCTCCGGTCGCGTAAGGCTGCCGAATTTTCCCAGCGCGGCGACACACCCCATCCCTGTAATTATCTGAAGCTCCATGACTATTTGGGTTAGTTGCAGCTCGTCGAATTTCGCGCGTTAAGACAATCTCCATCAAAGTTCAGCACAATTTGCTTAAGTCGAAGGCATTTACTGGACCTGCTCCGGCTTGCCGATACTGCTGAATAGTAAAATCCCGTACCCGTTTTTGGTGACACCATGGCATCCCGGTTTTCGCTCGCGGCCAAATTGTATTCGATCTTCGCGCTGTTCGCGCTGCTGGTCGCCGCCATCACGGCGCTGTCCGACTACAACACCCGCCAGAACGCCGCCCTCACCGAAGCGGTCTCGATCGCCAGCCGCGCCGCGCTCAATGTCGAGCGCATCAATTCGCTGGTCTATGCGGTCGTGATGGAATCCCGCGGCATCTACATGTCGACAGAACCCCCGGTGGTGAAGAAATACGGCGACGGGCTGCTCAAGTTCAACGACCGCATCCTCGACGTCGTGAAGAACTGGGAGGCGCTGGTCCAGGCCGATGACGCCCAGCAGTTTGCCACCTTCAAGAAGCGCATCCAGCAATTCGTCGACTTCCGCAAGGAGCTGGTTCGCCGCGGCGTCGAGATCAACGCGGCCGCCGGGCGCGAATGGGGCGACAATGACGCCAACCGCGAAGTGCGTACCGCGCTGAACAAGGATCTCGAGGCGCTGTCCAAGGTCTACGCCGAACGCAGCCGCAAGCTGGCGCAGCAGACCGATACCAACCACACGATGGCCTTTGTACTGACCGCCCTTGGCGTCATGGCGCTGGCGGTGGTGGTCATCGGCATCCTGATCATTGCGCGCTCGATTGCCCGCCCGCTGTCGGTCATCACCGCCACCATCAAGCAGGTTGCCGACGGCACTGAGGGCGTCGAGGTGCCGCATACCGGTCGCGCCGACGAGATCGGTGCGTTGGCCCGTGCCATCAAGATCTTCCAGGAAGCGATGGATCGCAACCGCAACCTCAATTCGCAGGTGCTGGGGGATTCCAAGGCGCGCGACGAGCGTTCCCGCCACATCGAGGCCTCCGTCGATGCCTTCCGGGAAGCGATCGGCGGCGTGCTGCGCGCGGTCAAGGACAATGCGACGTCGATGCGCGGCACCGCGGAGACCATCGCCAACGTCTCATCGGAAGCAAGCGGACGCGCGGTAGCCGCCAACAGTGCGACCGAGCAGGCTTCCAGCAACGTCTCTGCCGTCGCCAGCGCCGCCGAGGAGCTTTCTGCCTCCGTCGAGGAAATCGGCCGCCAGGTCCGGCAATCGGCCAGCGCCGTCGAGCAGGCGGGCCAACGCACCGAGAAATCGGTCGCCGAAATCGAGGGCCTTGCGGCAGCGACCCAGCGCATCGACGGCGTGCTGAGCCTGATCCAGGCGATCGCCGAGCAGACCAATCTCCTGGCGCTCAACGCGACGATCGAAGCGGCGCGTGCCGGCGATGCCGGCCGCGGCTTTGCCGTGGTCGCTCACGAGGTCAAGGCGCTGGCCGAGCAGACGGCGAAAGCGACCGCCGAAATCGGGCAGAACGTCGGCCTGATCCAGACCTCGACCAAGACCTCCGTCGAAGCGGTCCGCGAGATCGGCAATGCGGTGCGCGAGATCAACGAGGTGACTTCCATCATCGCCAGCGCGATCGAGCAGCAGGATTCGGCCACCCGCGAGATATCGTCGAATGCGCAACTGGCGGCACAGGGCAACGGAACGCTGGTGGTCAATATCTCTTCGCTCAGCGATGCGATCGGCACGACCAGCACCGCCGCGGCCTCCGTCCTCACCGCCTCCAGCGAACTGACGGCCACCGCCGATACGCTGTCCCGCGAGGTCGAAAAATTCTTCCGCAATCTGCGCGCGGATTCATCCGAGCAAATGCGAAAGACGGGGACGTAAGGCGCCTTTGGCGCAGTAGCCCTCACCTCTCGCGCTTGCGGGTGAGGGAGCGACGGCCCTCGGTCTTAGCCCCTCACTCCACCAGCACCACATCGACGGCGACGCCGAGCTTCTGCTTGCGCGATCCAACGATGATGCCGTCGACTGGCGAGACGTCGGAAAAATCCCTGCCGATCGACAGGATGATGTGGTCGTTCTCGACCAGCAGGTCGTTGGTCGGGTCGAAGCCGACCCAGCCGAATTCGGGGCCGCACCAGACCGACACCCAGGCGTGGCTGGCGTCGGCGCCCTGCAGGCGCGGCTGGCCGGCGGGCGGAATGGTTCGGAGATAGCCGCTGACATAGGCCGCCGGCAGGCCGAGCCCGCGCAGGCCCGCGATCATCACATGGGCAAAGTCCTGGCAGACGCCGTGGCGCTTTTCGAGCACTTCCCGGAGCGGCGTCGAAATCACGGTGGCTTTAGGGTCATACCTGAAGTCGTTGCGGATCCGGGACATAAGGTCGACGGCGCCTGCGAGGATGCCGCTGCCCGGCGGGAAGCTTGGTGCCGCATAGGCGGTGAGCGGCGCCAGCACCGGCACCAGCGAACTCGCAAAGACGTACCCGACCGGCGAAGCGGGACCAAGACTGGTGGCCTCGAATGCCACGTCGCGGATGCGCTCCCAGGACGGGCTGGGCGCCGCGCGAGCAGGCGCCCGGCGCGAGACCGAAACCCGCGAGCGGGAATCGATCCGCAAATTGCGATGCGCGGTCTCGATCAGCACGCTCTCGGTATGGGTTCCGAAAAAGTCGCGCCGCGCCGTGCGCTCGGCCGGCCGCGGCCGGATCTCGACCGAATGTGAGATCAATTGCTGCCCGTCGCTGCTCCGCGGCTCCAGTCGCAGCGAGCAGCGCGCAAAGCTTACCGGGCTCTCGTAAGCATAGGTCGTGACGTGACGGATGTCGTAGATCACGCGAGGCCCGTCAGCTTCTCCGGCCGGCTCGCATGCGGTCCGTGCGGGAAATAATGCTGACCAATCGCGTCGGCGAGATTGAGCAGAGCCTGTTCGAGCCCGAACATGGTCGTGACGTCGAGCGCTGCGGCCTCTCCCGTCGTCAGCGTTGCCTGCAATGCCACGGCCAACCGTTGTGGCCGCTCGATCAGGCCGTGCTCCTTCAGGCTCGGCAGGGCTGCGATATGATCGTTCAGCGTCGCCACCTGAAACGCGACCGAGCGCGGATTATAGGGATCGAGCACCGCAAGATCCCGCACCGGCGCCAGCGCCGGCCCAACCAGATAGCGCGAGCGGTAGGTGATCTGGCAATCCACCAGCGTCAGCAGGGCATCGAGGTCATCCTCGCCCGCTTCGTCATAGGCAAACTGCCGCGCAAACCGCACGGTGTTGATGGCGCGCTCGGCGCGGCGGCCCATGTCGAGGAAGCGCCAGCCGGCGGCGCGGTTCATGTTCTCCTGTGCGAGGCCGGCAAGGCTCGCCAGCTCCTGCAGCGTCAGTTCGGCGGCACTGACGACGCTGTCGTCGTCGTCGACCTGCAGCGCGAGGCGCTCCACCATCTCGGTGATGATCTGCCAGGCGTCGGGCGACAGCCGCTCGCGCAGCGAGCTCGCGGTGCGTTGCACCGATCGCACCAGAGAAAGCGCCGAGCCGAACTTCTCTTCGCTCTGCAGCGCCTCGGCGATGACCCGCGCCGGGTTGGTCCGCGTCGCCTGCGAAGTCGCGCCCCACGTGACCAGAATTCGCTGGATGCGCTCGACCGAATGCAGCGCGGTTGGCGCGCCGTTGGCCGGATCGCGCGTCGAGGTGCCGAGCGCGCGGATCAGCCGCAGCGTCGCCTCGGCGCGTTCGAGATAGCGGCCGAGCCAGAATAAATTGTCCGCGGCGCGGCTCGGCACCACGCCGGCGATCCGCCTGATCCGTACGGTTTCGGCGGCCGGCAGCAGCGTCGAAGTCGAGACCGCCTTGTCGGAAACCACCCAGACGTCGGCCGCTCGCGCGCCGTCCCCCATCGACACCGCGCGGGCATCGGGTTGGTCGGCGATCCGGCAGAAACCGCCGGGCAATATGGTCCACCCCTGCGGGGTGGCCGCGGCAAATACCCGGAGCACAAACGGGCGCGGCGTGATCCGCCCCCGCTCCCATACCGGTGTGGTCGACAGCCGCACCAGTTCCTGACCGACGTAATCGATGCCGCGGTCGGTGATCGCCTGCCTGAGCCGGTCGCGTTCGTCGGGCGGCAGCTCGCCGGCAAGCACCGGCCCATGGCTGGAAAAGCCAGGAACGGCGCGACCATAGGCGCCCTCGATCGCGAAATCCTCCAGCCGCGACAGCACCTCCTCGCGCGCGGATTTCTGGCCGCACCACCAGGTCGCGATGTGCGGCATGATCAAGGTCTCGCCGAGCAGACGCCGGCACAGGCTTGGCAGGAAGCCAAGCAGCGCCCTCGCCTCCAGCACGCCCGAGCCCGGCATGTTGGCGATCACCACGCCGCCCTTGCGCACGACGTCGATCAGGCCGGGCACACCGAGCTGCGAGGAGGCATCGAGTTCGAGCGGATCGAGAAAATTGGAATCGACCCGGCGCAGCAACACGTCTAGCCGCTTCAGCCCCGCGACGGTGCGGATATGGATGCGGTCGCCGCTGACGGCGAGATCGTCGCCCTCGACCAGCAGAAAGCCGAGATAGCGCGCCAGCGTGGCGTGTTCGAAATAGGTTTCGCTGAAGGCCCCCGGCGTCAGCAAGCCGATCCGCGGCTCGTCGCGGTCGGCGCTGGCGCGCAATGAATCGCGGAACGCCTCGAAGAACGGCGCCACCCGCTCGACGTTCATCGACTTGTAGAGATTGGAAAAGGCGCGCGACAGCACCAGGCGGTTTTCGAGTGCGTAACCAGCGCCCGACGGCGCCTGCGTGCGGTCGTTCAATACCCACCAGCGGCCGTCGGGGCCGCGGCCGACATCGGCAGCATAGAAATGCAGATGACGCCCGCCGGGCGGTTTGACGCCGCAGACGGCGCGCAGATATTCGTTGCTGCCGGCAATCGCGGCCGCTGGCACCGCGCCCTCGTTGACCAGCCGGCCATCGCCATAGAGATCGCGCAGGATCATTTCGAACAACTGCGCGCGCTGCGCGATGCCGGTGGTCAGTTGCTGCCAGTCGGTCTCGTCGATGATCAGCGGCAGATGGCTGAGCGGCCACAGCCGGTCGGCGGTCTCGCCGGGCGCCCGATAGGTGACGCCGGCCTCGCGCAGATGGCGGTCGGCGGAGGCGAAGCGCCGCTCGATATCGACCGGCGAAAGCGCCGCAAAGGCATCGAAGAAGCGGGCCCAGGCGGCGCGGGGCGCGCCATCAGGCCCTATATATTCGTCAGGGATTCCGGGCAGACGCGCATAGTCGCGCGTCCATTGCGCCATCCGGCGCTGGCCCGGACGGGCCTTGCTCTCCTGACTGTTGCCCTGGCCTGACATTCCGATTCCCCGAGACCGTCGCTGCCGATTAGATCAGGAGCGGCGTCCTCAAGTCGAGTGTCAAAGGGAATTCAATGGTGCGTTCCTCGGGCGGCGGCTCGATTTTGCCCGGGGTGTGGCCGTGATCCTGAAACCGGGCCAGCCGGCGGGCTTCCGCCTCGTAGGAATTGACCGGCTTGGTATCGTAGTTGCGGCCGCCGGGATGGGCGACGTGATAGACGCAGCCGCCGAGCGAGCGGCCGTTCCAGCTATCAATTAAGTCAAATGTCAGCGGCGCGTGCACCGGAATGGTCGGATGCAGCCCCGAGGCCGGCTGCCAGGCCTTGAAACGGACGGCGGCGACCGCCTCACTGGCGCGGCCGGTTGGCGTCATCGGCATCCGCCGGCCGTTGCAGGTCACGACATGGCGGCCTTCGACAAAGCCGGTCGCCTTGACCTGCAGCCGCTCCACCGAGGAATCGACATAGCGCACGGTGCCGCCGGCCGAGCCCTCTTCGCCGAGCACGTGCCATGGCTCCAGCGCCTGCCGCAATTCCAGCGCAACGCCGCCATGATGGACGCGGCCGAACACCGGAAAACGAAACTCGAGCTGCGCCGAATACCATTCCGGCGAGAAATCGTAGCCTGACAGCCTGAGCTCATCGAGCACGCCGAGAAAATCCTCCCAGAGGAAATGCGGCAGCATGAAGCGATCATGCAGCGCCGTGCCCCAGCGCACGAACTTGCCTTGTTGCGGTTCGCGCCAGAGCTTTGCGATCAGCGCGCGGATCAGCAATTGCTGCGCCAGCGACATCCGCGGATCGGGCGGCATTTCGAGCGCGCGGAATTCGACCAGCCCGAGACGGCCGGTCGGGCCATCAGGCGAATAGAGCTTGTCGATACAGATTTCGGCGCGGTGGGTGTTACCGGTGATATCGACCAGGATGTGCCGGAACAGGCGATCGACCAGCCATAGCGGCGCCTCGATGCCGGGCGGCGGCACATGCGAGAGCGCGATCTCCAGTTCATAGAGCCCGTCATGCCGCGCTTCGTCGATCCGCGGCGCCTGGCTGGTCGGGCCGATGAACATGCCGGAGAACAAGTACGACAGCGACGGATGGCGCTGCCAGTACAGCACGAGGCTTTTCAGCAAATCCGGACGGCGCAGGAACGGCGAGGCTTCCGGTGTCGAGCCGCCGACCACGACATGATTGCCGCCGCCGGTGCCGGTGTGACGGCCGTCGACCAGAAAGCGGTTGGCGCCGAGCCGGACTTTTGCGGCGTCTTCGTACAGGCCGAAGGTGATATCGACCGCCTCGCGCCAGCTTTGCGCCGGCTGGACATTGATCTCGATGACGCCGGGATCGGGCGTCACCTTGATGACCTCGATGCGCGGATCGTAGGGCGGTCCATAGCCCTCGACATGGACCGGAATCTGCATCTCCTCGGCGGTCGCCTCCACCGCCGCGATCAGTTCGAGATAGTGTTCGACCTTCTCGACCGGCGGCATGAAGACGCACAATACGCCGTCGCGGATTTCGACTGATGTTGCCGTGCGCACGGGCTTGGCCTTCGGCTTATGCGCCAGCCGCGAGGGCACGCTATCAGCCACCGCGTCCTTGTCTTCCTTCGCCAGTTCGAGCCGCGGCTCCATCGGGTCCTGTTCGACGATGTAGGGATATTCTTCCGGCTCGATATGCGGCAGCGAGGCCATGGGCAACCGCAGCCCGAGCGGAGAGTCGCCCGGGATCAGGAAAAGATGGCTGCGCCGAAGCTGCCAGCGCTCGCTCATCCAGCCCGAACCGTCGCCGTCCGCGTGCTGGATCGGCAACACGAACCCTCTGGCCTTGTTGAGCCCTTCATCGAACACCCGCGCCATGCGCGAGCGTTCCTCGGGATCGCTGAGCTTGGGGTCGCTGGGATCGACATTGACCGGCAGCGCGGCTTCCTTCTGCAGCCAGTGCACGGGATCTTCATAGGCTGATATAACGTAATCGACGCCGAGCCCGAGCCGCTTCGCGGTGCCTTCCATAAAGGCTTTGGCGTCTTCGATCCCAGCCTTGCTGGGATTTTCGATCGTCCCGATCAGATCGGCGTTCTTCCAGATCGGCGCGCCGTCCTTGCGCCAATAGAGGCCGAACGCCCAGCGCGGCAGGCTTTCGCCCGGATACCATTTGCCCTGCCCGTAATGTAGGAGCCCGCCCGGCGCAAAGCGCGCACGCAGTTTCCGGATCAGTTCATCCGCCAGCGCCTGCTTGGTCGGGCCGATGGCGGCGATGTTCCATTCCGGCGATTCCATATCGTCGACCGAGACGAAGGTCGGCTCGCCGCCCATGGTCAGTCGCACGTCATCCCGTTTGAGGTCGGCATCGACCTGTTCGCCAAGACTGTCGAGACGCGCCCAGGATTCATCCGAGAACGGCCGCGTGATCCGCGGCGCCTCGCGGATGCGCTTGACGCTCATCTCGAAGCCAAAATCGACATTGGCGAAGCCGGCGCTGCCGGAGATCGGCGCGGCGGAGCGATAATGCGGCGTGGCGGCGACAGGGATATGCCCCTCGCCCGTCAGCATGCCCGAGGTGACGTCGAACCCGATCCACCCCGCGCCGGGAAGATAGACCTCGGCCCAGGCGTGCAGATCGGTGAAATCGCTCTCGACCTCGCGCGGGCCTTCCACCGGATCGATGTCGGGCCGCAATTGCATGAGATAGCCGGAGACAAAACGCGCCGCGAGGCCAAGATGACGGAAGATCTGGATCAACAGCCACGCCGAGTCGCGGCACGAGCCGGAGCCGGCAGCCAGTGTCTCCTCCGGCGTCTGAATGCCCGGCTCCATCCGGATGACGTAGCTGATCTTTTTCTGCAGTTGCGCGTTGAGGTCGACCAGGAAATTGACGGTGCTGTCGGCTTCGCGCGGAATCTCCTTCAAGTACGCCGCGAACAGCGGCCCCTGCTCTGACGTGGCGAGATAAGGCGCCAGCTCGGTCTTGAGATCGTTGGGGTATTGGAACGGAAAGGAGTTGGCGTAAGGCTCGACAAAGAAGTCGAAAGGATTGACCACCGTCATCTGCGCGGTGAAATCGACTTCGACCTTTAGTTCGGTCGCCTTCTCCGGAAACACGAATCGCGCCAGCCAGTTGCCCTGCGGGTCCTGCTGCCAGTTCACGAAATGATTTGATGGCGTGACTTTGAGCGAATAGCTCAGGATCGGCGTGCGCGTATGCGGCGCCGGGCGCAGGCGAACGGTTTGCGGGCCGAGATCGATCGGTCGGTCGTATTTGTAGTGCGTGACGTGATGAAGTGCGACGAAGATCGACACGGACCGGAAACTCCAGCGGCTTTTTTAAGCAGAACACCGGTTCCGGGTGGGATCAAGCACTAACAACGGGCACGGAGTGCCTATGGGAAGTGCGAACGTTTGACGCCGTCATTCCGGGATGGTCCGAAGGACCAGACCCGGAATCTCGAGGTTCCGGGTTCGATGCTTCGCATCGCCCCGGAACGACGAACTAATCACTCACATCGTCGCCCCGATCACCCACGGCGCGAACTCGGCGCTGCCGAAATCGAAACTCTCGCTCTTGGTCGGCTGCCCGGATGCTGTTTTCAGCATCAGCTCGAAAATGCGCTGGCCGCATTGCTGCACGGTTTCCTCACCGTCGAGGATGGTGCCGCAATTGACGTCCATGTCGTCTTCCATCCGCTTGTACATCGGCGTGTTGGTGGCGAGCTTGATCGAGGGCGCGGGCTTGCAGCCGAACACGCTGCCGCGGCCGGTGGTGAAGCAGACCATGTTGGCGCCGCCGGCCACCTGCCCGGTCGCAGCAACCGGGTCGTAGCCGGGCGTATCCATAAAGACAAAGCCCTTCTTGGTGATGGGCTCGGCGTAGTTGAGCACGTCGACAAGATTGGTGCTGCCGGCCTTGGCCATCGCGCCCAGTGATTTCTCGAGGATCGTGGTGAGGCCTCCAGCCTTGTTGCCGGGGCTCGGATTGGCGTTCATCTCGGCGCCTTCGCGCCTGGTGTATTCCTCCCACCAGCGCATCAGGCCGACAAGCTTTTCGCCGACCTCGCGGCTGACCGCGCGCCGGGTCAGGAGATGTTCGGCGCCGTAGGTCTCGGGCGTCTCGGAGAGGATCACGGTGCCGCCGTGACGCACGAGGAGATCGCTCGCCGCACCCAGCGCCGGATTGGCCGAGACCCCGGAGTAGCCGTCGGATCCGCCGCATTGCAGGGCGACCGTCAGTTCGCTGGCCGGCACGCGCTCGCGCTTCACTCTATTGGCGTCGGTCAGCGCCTCCTTCACGAAGGCGACGCCGGCTTCCACCGTCTTGCGGGTGCCGCCGACCTCCTGGATGTCCATTGCGCGCAGGCGGCCGGCGAGCTTCTGCTCCTCCATCAGCCCGCCGATCTGGTTGACCTCGCAGCCAAGCCCGAGCACGACCACATGGGAGAAATTCGCATGCCGCGCATAGCCGCCGAGCGTGCGGCGAAGCAGCGCCAGCGGTTCATTCTGCGTCATGCCGCAGCCGGTCTTGTGGGTCAGCGCCACCACGCCGTCGACATTCGGGAAATCGGCCAGCGGGTTATCGCCGGTAAATGGATTCTTCTTGAACATGTCGGCGACAATGCTGGCGACATGGGCGCTGCAATTCACCGAGGTCAGAATGCCGATATAGTTGCGCGTCGCCACGCGGCCGTCGGCGCGGCGAATGCCCTCGAAGGTCGCGGGCAGATCGAAGTTCGGCACCGGCTTGACGTCGACGCCATAGGCGTAGTCCTTGGAAAAATCACCCATGCCGCAGTTTTGGGTGTGCACGTGCTGGCCCGGCGCAATCGGCGCGGTGGCAAAGCCGATAATCTGGCCGTAACGGCGCACCGGCTCGCCCATGGCGATCGGCCTGATGGCGACCTTGTGACCCGCGGGTATCCGCTCGACCGTGGTGACGCCGTCGGCCACCACCATGCCGGGCGGCAGGCTCGCGCGCGCGATCAGCACGCCATCGTCAGGGTGCAGGCGGATCACGGGTGCCGGGGTCATGTCGGTGTCTCCTGTGAAGTGGGCGAATAGCGAATGGCGAGTAGCGAATGGTGAACCTTGTTTCGCTGCTCTCCACCCTATTCGCCATTCGCTACTCGCTATTCGCGTACCTCAAGCCTTCCCGCCCGAGTCCTTGCGGGTCTGGTTCACCTGCATCCTGGCGTAGGTCGACATCAGGCCGACCTCGTTCGACAGCGTCACCAGCTTGAAGCCCATGTTGATGGCGCGCACCGCACCCTCGGCGCCGGAGCAGTGGATGCCGGGATTGAGGCCGCGCTTGCCGCACTCCTTGATGATCTTCTCGTAGATCTTCAGGATCTCCGGCTCGTCGCGGTCGAGCTTCGGCACCAGGCCATAGGAGAAGCCGAGGTCCGACGGGCCGATATAGACGCCATCGATGCCCTCGACATCGAGGATCGCTTCCATGTTCTCTACCGCCGTCTTGGTCTCCATCATTGGCAGCAGCACGATCTCGTCATTCGCAGTCTGCTGGTACGAACCAGCCGTACCGTACATGCCGGCGCGGATCGGACCGTTCGAGCGCGTGCCCTTCGGTGGATACTTGGCGTACTGGACCAGGTTCTTGGCTTCCTGCGGGGTGTTGATCATTGGGCAGATCACGCCATAGGCGCCGCCGTCGAGCACCTTGCCGACGATACCGGGCTCGTTCCAGGGCACGCGAACCATGGGCGTCGCCGGATGGCCGTTCATCGCCTGAAAGCATTGCACCATCGAGAGGTAATCCTGCACGCCGTGCTGCATGTCGACCGTAACACTGTCGAAACCACATTGCGCGATCACCTCGGCGGTGAAGCCGGACGGGGTCGCGAGCCACGCGTTCACCACGGCCTTGCCCGAGGCCCATACTTTCTTGACGTTGTTGGTTGCCATTGATCGCTTTCCCTTTGTGATCGCTACGATTGTTGGAGTTCGCGGTGTTGATTAGCTTGTGGCGCGCTGGATGCTCGTCTCGCTGACACCGACCTCGCGGGCGGTGTTGACGATCGCAGCCCAGGTATCGTCGGGAAGCGGCACGCCGTTTTTGGTGCGCTCGGCGCGCATCTTCCGTTCCGGATCGCCCGGGACCAGCACGGACTCGACACCGGCGATCGGCTTGGTCTCCCGGATGAAGTCGGTATAGCGCGAGATTTCGCCGTCGAAGAAGTTGGCGGTGTCCACCACCTTGGGATCGACATAGAAGGACAGCATGCCGTTGGCGAACTGCCGCCCGCCCGAGGTGGCGCCGGTGCCGGTCAGTGCACCGCCGAGTAGCTCGCAGATGAAGGCAAGGCCCGAGCCCTTGTGCTCGCCGAACGCGCGGATCGCGCCGGTACCCTTGGTGTGGTCGCGCGGCCCGTCCGGGGTGTAGGGACCGTAAAGCACGGACGGCTCCTCGCTCAGCGTACCGTCGGCATCGACCAAAGCGCCGGTCGGCAGTTTCTTGCCGCCACGGCTGGCGACCAGCACCTTGCCTTCGGCGACGATGGAGGTCGCGAAATCGAGCACGATCGGGTCCTGCCCCTTGCGCGGAATGCCAACACAATAGGGCGCGGTCGAGAGCCGTTTCTGAACGCCGCCGAACGGCGCGACCAGCAGCGAGCCGGCGGCATTGACGAAGTGCACCGACACCAGCCCTTCGGCCGCAGCCATCTCGGCCCAGTCGCCGACACGGCCGATATGGCCGGCATTGCGTAGCGCGATTGCAGACAGTCCGGCTTTCTTGCACTTCTCGATGCCGGTCCGCACCGCGAACGGCGTCACGGTCTGGCCATAGCCGAACTTGCCATCGACCACCGCAAGCGATGGCGTATCGACGACGATTTCGGGAGTCTGGTTGGGAATGACGTTGCCGGTCTTCTTCCACCTGATGTAGACGGGAACCCGGATCACGCCGTGGCTGTCATGGCCGGTGAGATTGGCCGTCGTGAGATAGGTCGCGATGCGCCTTGCTTCCTCGGGCGAGGATTCCGAATGGGAAAAAACCTCAGTGACGAAATCGATCAGATTGTTGACTTTGATGGTGACCATGTCCGGATTTCAGCCCTGTCCTTGTACGGCGGAAGCCTGCGATTGAGCAGCCAGGCCCGCGACTCCCGCGCCGGTTTTCATGACCGGCTTGGCCGGCACTTTGAGCGAAAAACCGCGCGAATGTCTACTCGCCTCGATCGCATTTAGCCAAATGATTGCAATCATTTGCCCGGCCGCTATGCATCGGCTCGGTAGCATCATGCAAATTTGTGCTTACTCATCCGCCTCCGCATCGCCCTCACCTGCTACTTCCATCGCCGCAAGGCTGCGCTCCAGTTCGCCCAGCATGTCTTGCAGCTCAGTGAGCTTGCGCGCGCCATAGCGCTGGGTGATCTCGGCGTAGATGGCTTCCGAGGTCGGCGCCACGGCCTCGATCAGCTTCAAGCCCTTGGACGAGATCGACACCTCGCCGCGGCGCAGGTCCGTCTTGGCGGCACGGCGCTCGATCAGGTCGCGCGCTTCGAGATCGCGCAGGATGCGCGACAGGCTCGGCCCCAGCAGAAACGCGACGCGCGCCAGCTCCGTCACCTCGATGGTATCCACCGCCGTCAGTGCGCGCAGGATCCGCCATTGCTGCTCGGTCAGGCCGTGGTTGCGCAGCGAGGGGCGGAACTGGCGCATCACGGCTTCGCGCGCGCGTAAGAGCGACATCGGCAGCGAACGCGAGAATTCGCGCATCGGCCCGCGGCGCGCTTCCGGTGTCCCCTCCTGGTCCGAACGCGATCCGTTCGGCGATTTCTTGCCTGTCATCTCCAGTGATCCGCCATCGGGAATCCTCGATCTCGCGAACGATAAAGTTTTGCGGCGCAACAAGCATCAAATCAGTTTGCGTCGGATAACTTAACATGTTAAACAAATTTCGGCACCCGCTTTTTTCTGAAACAGCCGGACGCTCATGGCCCTTTCAACAGACGACATCCGAAGTGCCGCAGCGCGGCTCGATCAGGCCGAAAAGACGCGCAAGCAGATCCGCCAGCTTTCGCTCGAACATCCCGCCATAACGATCGAGGATGCCTACGCTATTCAGAAAGCCTGGGTCGAGATGAAGGTCGCGCAGGGACGTGTCGTGAAGGGCCACAAGATCGGCCTGACCTCGAAGGCGATGCAGAGCGCGCTCAATATCGACGAGCCGGATTCCGGCATCCTGCTCGACGACATGTTCTTTGCCGATGGCGGGCTGGTGCCCTCGGACCGCTTCATCGGTACCCGCGTCGAGGCTGAACTCGCCTTTATCATGAAGTCGCGGCTGGCGGGGCCGGACTGCACCATGTTCGACGTGCTCAATGCCACCGATTTCGTAGTGCCCGCGCTCGAAATCCTCGACACAAGGGTCGAGCGGGTCGATCCGCAAACCAAGTCGACGCGGAAGATTTTTGATACCATCGCCGACAACGCCGCCAATGCCGGCATCGTGCTCGGCGGCCGCCCGATCCGGCCGATGGACGCGGATTTGCGCTGGATCGGCGCGCTGTGTTTCCGCAACGGCCAGCTCGAGGAGACCGGGCTTGCGGCCGGCGTCCTCAACCATCCCGCGACATCAGTGGCCTGGCTCGCCAACAAGATCGCGCCGAACGGCCTCGCGCTGGAAGCCGGACAGGTGGTGCTGGCGGGATCGTTCATTCGTCCGATCGAGACCCGCAAGGGCGACACGATCCAGGCGGATTACGGCCCTTACGGCTCGGTGAGCTGCTACTTCGCCTGAAGCTTTAGGACGACAGGAGCCATCGCAACATGCCGCACTTCACGATTGAATATTCAGGCAATCTTGACGGACGCGTCGACATGGTCGGCGTCGTAGAGCTGGTTCGCAAGGCCGCGGTCGAGACCGGCATCTTCCCGCTCGGCGGTATCAGAGTCCGCGCCGTCAAATGCGAGCATTATGCGATTGCCGACGGCCGCCAGGACTATTGCTTCCTCGACATGGTGCTGCGCCTCGGTGAGGGCCGCGACCTCGCCACCCGCAAGAAGGCGGGCGAACATATTTTCAAGGCCTTGTCGGCCTATCTCGATCCGGTCTTTGCGAACGAAAAGTTCGCGCTGTCGTTCGACATGCAGATCAACGACAAGGAAACAAGCTGGAAACGCAACAACATCCACGAAGCTCTGAAGGTGGAGGCTAGCAATGGATAAGGTGACACCTAAGGACGGGTTTCAGGCCAATCGCGACCGCGCAGCCCCCCTGCTCGCCAAGCTGAAGAGCGACGGCATCGGGCACATGATCGACGGCAAGACCGTGCCGTCGGCTTCGGGGCAGACTTTTGAGACGAAGTCACCGATCGATGGCGGCGTGCTGGCGTCGGTCGCGCGCGGCAACGCCGAGGACATCGACCGCGCCGCGAGCGCCGCAACCCGTGCCTTCAAGTCCTGGCGCGACATGCCGGCGGCGGCGCGGAAGAAGTTGCTGCATCGCGTGGCCGACGCGATCGAGGACAATGCCGACGACATCGCGGTGCTCGAATGCATCGACACAGGCCAGGCCCATCGCTTCATGGCCAAGGCCGCGATCCGGGCGGCGGAGAATTTCCGCTTCTTCGCCGACAAATGCGGCGAGGCCCGGGACGGACTCAACACGCCCTCCGAGGAGCACTGGAACATCTCGACCCGAGTCCCCATCGGCCCGGTCGGCGTCATCACGCCCTGGAACACGCCGTTCATGCTGTCGACCTGGAAGATCGCGCCCGCGCTCGCTGCCGGCTGCACGGTCGTGCACAAGCCGGCGGAATGGTCGCCGGTCACGGCGGCCCTGCTGGCAAAGCTCGCGAAACAGGCCGGCCTTCCCGACGGCGTACTCAACACCGTCCACGGCATGGGCGAGGAAGCCGGCAAGGCGCTGACCGAGCACCCCGCCATCAAGGCGATCGGCTTTGTCGGCGAAAGCGCTACGGGATCTGCGATCATGGCGCAGGGCGCTCCCACTCTGAAGCGCGTCCATTTCGAGCTCGGCGGCAAGAACCCGGTGATCGTGTTCGACGACGCCGATCTCGACCGCGCGCTGGATGCGGTCGTCTTCATGATCTACTCGCTGAATGGCGAGCGCTGCACCTCCTCCAGCCGGCTGCTGGTCCAGGCCGGCATCGCCGACAAATTCATCGAAAAGCTCACCGCCCGGGTGCAGGCGTTGAAGGTCGGGCACCCCCTCGATCCCGCCACCGAAATCGGGCCGCTGATCCACGAGCGGCATCTGGCAAAGGTCTGCAGCTATTTCGAGGTCGCCAAAAAGGACGGCGCCACCATTGCGGTCGGTGGCAAGCCGCACGACGGCCCGGGCGGCGGTCATTACGTGCAGCCGACGCTGGTCACCGGCGCGCATTCGAAAATGCGGGTAGCGCAGGAGGAGGTGTTCGGCCCGTTCCTGACCGTGATCCCCTTCAAGGACGAGAAGGACGCCGTCGAGATCGCCAATGGCGTGCAATACGGCCTGACCGGCTATGTCTGGACCGGCGACATGGGCCGGGCGCTGCGGGTGGCCGATGCGCTGGAGGCGGGCATGATCTGGCTCAACTCCGAAAACGTCCGTCATCTGCCGACACCGTTCGGCGGCATGAAGGCCTCAGGGATAGGCCGCGACGGCGGCGACTATTCGTTCGACTTCTACATGGAAACCAAGCACGTCTCGCTCGCCCGCGGGACGCACAAGATTCAGAGACTGGGAACCTAGCACTCACCGTCGTTCCGGGGCGATGCGAAGCATCGAACCCGGAACCTCGAGATTCCGGGTCTGGTGCTTGCGCACCATCCCGGAATGACGAAACTAACCAAGGGAACACCCATGCCGGTGCCGACGCACATCTTCGATCCGCCGTTCAACATCATCCGTTGCAGCCACGCCGTCCTCGATGTCGTCGATCTCGGCAAGAGCCGCGCCTTCTATGAGAACACCGTCGGCCTGCATGTCGAGGACGCCGACGACAAGGCGGTGTACTTGCGCGGCAGCGAGGAACATCAGCATCATTCGCTGGTGTTGCGGAAAGCACCGGTAGCCGCCTGCAGCCGGCTCGGCTTCAAGGTCGGCAATGACGGCGATCTCGACAAGGCCGCCAGCTTCTTCTCCGAGAACGGCATCGCCTACGCCTTCGTCGATCAGCCGTTCCAGGGCCGCACCCTGCAATTCACCGATCCCGCCGGCTTCCAGCTCGAACTCTATGCGACGATGGAGAAGCGCCCGCATCTGCTCAGGCGCTACGACCTCTACAAGGGGTGTCACCCGCAGCGGCTCGATCACTTCAACGTCTTCGCGCCCGAGGTGCAGAACACTGTCGATTTCTATGCCCGGCTCGGCTTCCGCCTGACCGAATATGGCGAGGAGGACGGGCCGAACGGGCGGATCGCGGCGGCCTGGATGCATCGCAAAGGCAACGTCCATGACTTCGCCATCACCAATGGCCGTGGCCCTCGCCTGCACCACATGGCCTACTGGACGCCGACAGCCATGAACATCCTGCATCTCTGCGACGTCATGGCCTCCAGCGGCTATTTGAAGAACATCGAGCGCGGCCCGGGCCGCCACGGCATCTCGAATGCGTTCTTCCTCTATGTCCGCGACCCGGACGGCCATCGCCTCGAACTCTACACCAGCGACTATTTCACCGGCGACCATGACCACGAGCCGCTGCGCTGGTCGCTGAACGACCCACGCCGGCAGACGCTGTGGGGCGCGCCAGCGCCGCGCTCCTGGTTCGAGGAAGGCTCACCCTTCACCGGCCAAGCGGTGCGCGAACCGGCCTTCGTCGCCGACGTTACGATTGCGGATTAAAGAAGATGGCCCCTCCCCGCTTTGCCACCTACACCGTCAACGGCGCGCAGAAGTATGGCGCGGTGACCGATGCCGGTATCGTCGATCTCTCCGCGCGGTTCGGCAAAGAATATCCGACTCTGCGCGAGGTCATCGCGGCCGGCGCGCTGACGAAGCTCGCGGACGAAGGCGTGCGGTTTCAGCCGGACCATGCGCTTGATGCGATCACATGGCAGCCGCCGATCCCCGCGCCGGAAAAGATCATCTGCATCGGCGTCAACTACCCGGACCGCAATGCCGAATACAAGGACGGCCAGGACGCGCCGAAATATCCGAGCATGTTCATGCGGACGCCGCGCTCCTTCGTCGGCCACAACACGCCGCTGGTGCGCCCGCGCGCCTCGGCGCAACTCGATTACGAGGGCGAACTGGTGCTGGTCATCGGCAAAGCCGGACGCCACATCAATGAGAGCGACGCATTGGACCATATCGCCGCCGTCACGCTCTGCAACGAGGGCACCATCCGTGACTGGGTGCGGCACGCCAAGTTCAATGTCACCCAAGGCAAGAATTTCGACTCCACCGGCAGCCTCGGCCCGTGGCTCGTACCCTATGCCGGTGAAAGCCAGATCGCGGACATCCGTTTGACCACGAAGGTCAATGGCGAGACGCGGCAGGACGACCGCACTGGCCGGTTGATCTTCGGCTTCCGTTACCTCATCAACTATCTCTCGACCTTCACAACGCTGGTGCCGGGTGACGTCATTGTGACGGGAACGCCGACCGGCGCCGGCGCGCGGTTCGATCCGCCGCGCTATCTGAAGCCCGGCGACGTCGTCGAGATTGAAGCCGAGGGTGTCGGCATGCTGAAAAACGGCGTGGTCGACGAAGCCTGAACAACTCCTGCAAGCGAGTGGATAGCACAATGAGCTCAACTTCCGGCGGCGAAGCAATCGTCAACGGCCTCGTCGCGCACGGCGTCGATACCGTGTTCGGCCTGCCCGGCGCGCAGATCTATGGCCTGTTCGACGCCTTCCATCAGGCGCAGTTGAAGGTGATCGGCGCCCGGCACGAGCAGGCCTGCGGCTATATGGCCTTCGGCTATGCCCGCTCATCCGGAAAGCCCGGCGTGTTCAGCGTGGTGCCCGGTCCCGGCGTGCTCAATGCCAGCGCGGCGCTACTCACCGCGTTCGGCTGCAACGAGCCGGTGCTGTGCCTGACCGGACAGGTGCCGACGGCGTTTCTCGGCAAGGGCCGCGGCCATCTGCACGAAATGCCCGACCAGCTAGCGACGCTGCGTACCTTCGTGAAATGGGCTGAGCGCATCGAATATCCCGACGCAGCGCCATCCGTGGTGTCGCGCGCGTTTCAGGAGATGATGTCGGGCCGTCGGGGTCCGGTATCGCTGGAAATGCCGTGGGACGTCTTCACCCAGCGCGCGCAGGTCGGCCGTTCGACGGTGCTCGATGCTGTGCGCCCACCGCAGCCCGACCCTGACCGTATCAAGGCGGCGGCGGCGCTGATCAAGGATGCGAAGCGGCCGATGATCTTCGTCGGCAGCGGCGCGATCCATGCCGCTGAGGAAATCCTCGAACTGGCCGAGATGATCGACGCGCCCGTTGTGGCATTCCGCAGCGGCCGCGGCATCGTCTCCAACGCGCATGAGCTCGGGCTGACCATGGCGGCGGCCTACAAGCTCTGGCCGAATACCGACCTGATCATCGGGATCGGCACCCGCATGGAGCTGCCGACCTCAGGTTTCCGCTGGCCGTACCAGCCGAAGGGCTTGAAGTCCGTTCGCATCGATATCGATCCGGTCGAAATGCGCAGGGTTGCGTCTCACGCAGCCATCGTCGCGGATGCCAAGGCCGGCACGGCCGATCTGGTGGCGGCCGTGAAAAAGGCCGGCTACAGCCGGACCAGTGGCCGGCGCGGCGCGATCCGCGAAGCCACCGCGGCGGCACAGCAAGAAATTCAAAAAGTTCAGCCGCAGATGGCGTATCTGAACATCCTGCGCGAGGTGCTGCCGGCGAACGCCATCGTCACCGACGAGCTGTCGCAGGTCGGCTTTGCTTCCTGGTACGGCTTTCCGATCTATGAGCCGCGCACCTTCATCACTTCAGGCTATCAGGGCACGCTCGGCTCGGGCTTCCCGACCGCACTCGGCGCCAAGGTTGCCAACCCTGATCGGCCGGTGGTCGCGATAACAGGCGACGGCGGGTTCATGTTCGGCGTGCAGGAACTCTCCACCGCCGTGCAGTTCAAGATCGGCGTGGTGACGCTGGTGTTCAACAACAACGCCTACGGCAATGTGCGCCGCGACCAGCGCCAGCATTTTGACGGCCGCGTGGTGGCGTCCGACCTGGTCAATCCGGATTTCGTGAAGCTCGCGGAATCGTTCGGCGTCCCGGCAGCGCGCGTCACCTCGCCCGATCATTTCCGGCCTGCGCTGGAAAAAGCGCTGGCCGATGGCGGGCCATATTTGATTTCGGTGGAAGTGCAGACGGACTCCGAAGTGAGCCCCTGGGCGTTCATTCATCCGCCGAAGCCGTAGTTCGTCGGCCGTCATTCCGGGGCGCGAAGCGAACCCGGAATCTCGAGATTCCGGGTCTGGTGCTAACGCACCATCCCGGAATGACTGCGGAAGAGCCTCAGGACGGTCAGCGCGCTTTTCGAAACGTCAGATTGATCCGCTGGCGCCCCATGACGGGATGTTCGCCATCGGCCAGCGACGCGACACCATGAAAGAACAGCCGCGACGGGCCACCCCAGACCACCACGTCGCCGTGCTCGAGACGATAACGCGCAGTCTTGTCGGCACGCTTCGGGCCGCCGAACAGAAAGATCGCCGGCAGACCGAGCGACACCGATACGATCGGCGCACCAAAATCGCGCTCGTCCCTGTCCTGATGCAGTGACAGCTTCGCGCCTGATACATAGCGGTTGATCAGGCAGGCCTCCGGCGCGAAGCCGTTAAAGCCGGCGTCATCAGCAGCGTCGGCCGCTACTCTGCGCAGCACAGGCGGCATCGCCGGCCACGGCTGTCCGGACTCGGGGTCGATGGCGTCATAGCGATAACCGGTGTGGTCCGACACCCAGCCGACACTGCCGCAATTGGTCATCGCGACCGACATACGGTGGCCGCCCGGCGTGATCAGATGCCGGAACGGCGCCTGTTTGACGATCGCGCGCAGTGCCGGAAGCAGTTCGGCTTCGAACGGCCGCGCGAAGCCGCGCAGCAGCACCGCGCCCTCGGCCAACGCTTCGCGCGAAGGGCGCACGTCCGGAACGGCGTCGAATAAATCCTCTGTCAATTCAGTCCGCACTCATTTGGCATCGTGGAAGATCACGCCGACGGTATGGCGATGGCCGGATCTGATACGGCTGACGCCGTGGCGCAGATTAACGCGGTAAGGCCCGCGCGTCCCCTGCACCGGCCGATGATGCACAGCAAAGGCGACCGCATCGCCCTGTTTGAGCGACACCACCTCGGGCCGCGACTGCATCCGCGGCCGCTGCTCGGTCAATACGAACTCGCCGCCTTCGAAATCGCGCCCCGGCTCCGACAGCAGGATCGCGACCTGCAATGGGAACACGTGTTCACCATAGAGGTCCTGATGCAGGCAATTGTAATCGCCCTCGCCATATTGCAGCAGCAGCGGCGTCGGCCGCGTCTGCCCGGCATCGTGGCAGCGCTTCAGGAACGCCTCGTGACGGTCGGGGTAGCGGATATCGATTCCCATCGTCTCGTTCCAGCGATTGGCAACGCCGCACAGCCGCGCATAGAGCGCCGGCCGCAATTCCGCGATCAGGTCGGGCAGCGGATAGGCAAAATATTTGTACTCGCCGCGGCCGAAGCCATGGCGCCCCATCACGATCCTGCTGCGAAAGTTCGCGTCGTCAGGATAGAGCGCGGCCAGCGCGTCGCATTCTTCCGGCAACAGCAATCCCTTCAGGACGGCGCAGCCCTGCGCGTCGAGGTCAGAGGTTACCTGCGCCCAGTCGATGGCGGCGACGCGGCTGGCGATGGTGACGGGATTTGCCTTGATGGTCGCAAGATTGGCCTTTGGCATGTCGGTCTCCGAAATTCGTTATTCCGGGACGGTTCGAAACGACGAGCCCGGAATACCGATAATTTCGTAATTCCGAGGTGCATCCACCACCCGATTCCCGGGCAATCTGCTACTGGAACCGACTAATTCTCGGCACTATTTGCCGACAATGTGCGGGCAATCACAGGTACCATGCGCAAGGCGCTCACCATCTTCGGAAAGTCCGTCCTGGCCCTGCTCTCGCTGGCAGGCGTGGCGTTGCTATGGTTCACGGGCTGGCTGATCTGGCACTATGAATACGGTATTGGCCTTCCTACCGAGACTACGCTCTCGGCACTCCCTCCGAGAGATCACGTCTGCTCCACCGGTGATCGCGGCGCGTTTGTTCCGCTCACCGATATTCCGCCCCTAGTACGCAAGGCAGTCGTTGCGTATGAGGATCTCGATTTCTACGAGCGGCCGTTGGTCGGCCCCCTAGCGCAGTTCGCGCTTGCCGTGGTCTCCAATCGCAGGCCGCCCCTCTCAAACATCTCGTTATCGGTCACGCGGGACTGCCTGAGAACGTTGAGTCCCGAATGTTGCAAAGGGATCGACTGGCACATCGGCAATTGGGTTTTCACGGGACGTGTCGAGCGCGCGCTGTCGCGGGATCGTATTCTCGAGATCTATCTGAACGACACATATTTCGGCCGGGGTGCCGATGGTGTTGCCATGGCCGCGGAAGCGTATTTCGGCAAACCTCTCACAGAACTGGATATCCACGAAATCGCATTCATTGTCGCCCGCGCCAGATACCCGTATCCGAGCAAACGTTTTGACGCGTCATTCAGAAATCGAGTCATCGATCGCATGCTGGACGCTGCAGTCATCAGCGAGGCACAGGCAGTCACGGCTAAGGATCATCCGATGCCGCTCGACAAGAATGCGAGCGACGGCCAGAACAAGCCAGGCAATCAGTAATGGCGTCTAGCCCAGCACCGGCATCGTGATCACCTCATACCCGTGGCTGATCTTGCGCTTCAGCACGGGGTCTTCCAGCTCGAACTCGAATCGACTGGCCGGGCGGATACCGCCTTTGGCCGCAAACGTGCCACCGAACATGGCGCAGCCGTCGGGTAGGCCTTTGCCGCCGAAGCCGAGGTCGATCAGGTCGTTGACCGGCAGCATGGCATCCAGCGTACCCTCCTGGTACAGCACGCGTGCGCCGCCGATAGTGGCGTAGGAGCGCAGGATCATCTTGTCCCAATGGGCGATGACGTCCTCCAGTTCCCACAGCACCGAGGCCATCGGCTTGTCGCACATCTGTTTTGAAACGGTGACGCTATAGCTCTCCACCTTGCGGTCGGTATGATCGGAGCCGCAGCCAACGAAGACGCGGCCCTGCCAGCCGATCAGCACGAATTCGACCTCGCCGCTGGAGTTTTCGCCTGAGACCTCGATGCGGTCGGCTTGCGTAATCCGCCGCGCCGAGCAGCGATAGTAGATCGGCGTCGTCGCTGGCCGCGCGATGCCGAGCGCTTCGAGCTCGGCGATGTGCTTGTCGCGCGCCACCGGATCGCGCCCGGTCCAGCCGGCGATGACGGCCTGGTCGATCGCAAGCGTCAGCGGCGTCAGCATGCCCTTGTCGTCGACGTTGAAGGTCAGATCAAACACGGATGATATCCTCCATTCCGGCGGCGAGTTCGAAGATGCGACGGTCCGCTCCGCCTGATGCCGCAAGCATCAGCCCGACCGGCATCTCGCCTTCGCGATGCGCCGGCAGCGAGATTGCGCAGCCGTCGAGCATGTTGATCAGCGTGCAGTTGCGGAGCGCCCGCAGATTCTCCGTGGCGAACAGCTTGTCGTCCGCGACAAGGTCGGCGATTCTCGGCGGCGCGTTGGCCGTGGTCGGCAGCACCAGCGCGTCATAGGGCGCGATGCGCTGTTCGGTGCGCGCAATGAACGAACGACGCGCGTTGACGATGTCGATATAGTCCGCCGCGCTGATGGCTTCGCCGCGCAGGATGCGGACGCGGACGCGGGGATCGTAGACGTCGCCTTTGCTGGTGAGTAGGTAGCGGTGCCAGGCGTAGCTTTCGGCGGCGGCAAAACCGCCCTTGCTGTTCATGACGCCGACGTCGTGAAATTCAGGCAACTCGATCCGCTCGATCAAGGCACCCTGGCGCGACAGCGTCTCCAGCGCACGTTCGAAGGTTTTGGCGACCTCCTCGTCAAGATCATCGAGCGCGATCGTGGTCGGCACCGCCAGCCGCATGCCCTTGATCGGGCGCGGCCGCAACGGCTGCACGGTTTCATCCGCGAGCATGGCGTCGAGCACCGCGCAGCAGCCAACCGAGCGCGCCAGTGGGCCAAAGCTGTCGAGCGAGGACGACAGCGGTACGCCGCCTTCAAGCGGCACGCGCGCCTGCGTCGGCTTGTAACCGACAATGCCGTTATAGGCTGCCGGAATCCGGCAGGAGCCGCCAGTATCGGTGCCCAGCGCGCCATAGGCCATCCGGTCGGCGACCGAGACCGCAGCGCCCGAGGACGAACCGCCGGGCACGTGGCCGACGCTGCGATTGAAGACGCTCTTCGGCGTGCCGTAATGCGGATTGATGCCGATGCCGGAATAGGCGAATTCGGTCATGTTGGTGCGGCCGATCACGATGAAGCCCGCGCGCCGCAGCCGCGTCACCACAGGCGCGTCGGCTTCGGCAGGTGCGGAATCGTCCAGCGCGCGCGATCCCGCACGCGTCACCTGCCCCTTGATGTCGAACAGGTCCTTGATCGAGACGGGAATGCCCGCATAGGGCGATGGTGCGGCATGCGCTTTGCGCAGATGATCCATCGCGTCCGCTGCCGATATCGCCGCGTCCTTGTCGACATGGATAAAGGCGCGCGCACCCTCGCCGCCGGGGTCGGCAATTCTTGCCAGACATTCCTCGACCAGTTTGCGCGCGGTGGTGCGCCCGGTGTCGAGATCGGCGGCCAAGGTGGCGAGTGTCGGATTACCAGGCATGATCGTCGGTCGCTCTCTCTGTTATTTGCCATCCGGCGCGGTTGGGATGTCGAGATCAAGCAGCGCCGAACTCAGCGATTTGCCATGCGCATCGAGAGCCAGCGAGCGCGTCACGCCGCCTCCCAGCGCCTGGTCCATCACGAAATTCAGTGCAGCGAGATTGGGCAGTTCATAACGAACGACCTCGCCTTGGACAACGCCGGCGAAATGCGATTTCACGCGCGCGGCCGTAACCTGTTCCAGCAACAGTGGATAGTCCTTCGCGTCATAGGCAATGACGGAGATGTTGGAGATGTTGCCCTTGTCGCCGGTGCGGGAATGAGCGATCTCGCGCAGCTTCACCTTATGCTCCCACAAATCGGACTTGCGGCTTTGCCAAATCGCGCGGCAGCAGCACGGACGCGACCGCCACGACGTCACGCGCCGATTTCCACGCGCCGCCACCAGCGGCCGGGCCGTTGGTATAGAGCGTTTCGACCTCGTTGCCGATCCTGATCGCCTCGCGCAAATTCTCGGTGCGCCCGGACACGCGCACGCGCACCTCGTAGGGTTCGCCGGCGCGCGCGGAAACTTCCGGCCCGTGCAGGGAATCGACGCCGACCAGTTCGAACCGCAGTTCGCTAGTGGCGACACTGGTGAGCTTCAGCCGCTCGCGGACGATCTCGAGCGCCAGCCTGCCCCTCGCCAGTGCGCCGGGGCCGGCATAGGAGATCTGTCCCTCGCCGATATAGCTGTCAACATAGCCGACCGAGACTTTCAGCGTGTCCGTGCGCTTCGCGCCGCGCCCGCCGCTGACACGAACACGATCGCGTCCGATTTCCTCAACCGTTACCTGCGAGAAATCTGCCACCACATCCGGCTGGAAGTATCTGGTGGGGTCATGCACCTCGTACAGCAACTGTTCCTTGCAGGTCTGCGCCGTCACGGCGCCGCCCGATCCCGCGACCTTGGTGACGACAAGGCTGCCATCCTCGCCGACCTCTCCGATCGGAAAGCCGAGCCGCGCAAGATCGGCCACATCCTTGTAGCCGGGATCGGCAAAATAGCCGCCGGTGATCTGTCCGGCGCACTCCAGCAAATGTCCGGCAACCGTCCCCTGCCCGAGCAGATTCCAATCGTCCATCGCCCAGCCGAAGGCGTGGATCATCGGCGCCAGGAACAGCGCCGGATCGGAAGCCCTGCCGGTGATGACGATATCGGCGCCCGCAGCGAGCGCCTGCGCCATCGGCTCGGCGCCGAGATAGGCATTCGCCGACAACAGCCGGTTGCCGAGCTGCTTGATCGTGCCGTCGAATTCCATGATCTTGAGATCGCCGGCCTTGCAGGCGTCGAGCACGTCGTCGCCGACGATGGCGGCGACTTTCAGAGACGGCAGTCCCAGTGACCTGGCGATCTCGGCGGTCTTTCGCGCGGCGGCTTCCGGATTGGCCGCGCCCATGTTGGTCACGATCTTGATGCCCTTTGTGGTGCAGAGCGGCAGCACCGCGCGCATCCGCTCCTCAAGCAATGGATCATAGCCGCTGTCGGGATTCTTCATGCGCGACTGCTGCGCCAGCGCCACCGTGCGCTCCCCGAGGCATTCGAACACGAGGTACTGGATATCGCCCTTCTCGGCGAGTTCGATCGCCGGCTCGATGCGATCGCCCGAATAGCCGGCACCGGATCCTATTCGTATCGTTCGCACGTCGTCTCCCTGTCGTCGCAAGCACCACGCGGCTTGCAACAGAAATACCCTAGCGCGGAAAATTACTGGCATACAAGCGCTGTGGCTTGGAGGAATGCGGCCATGCGGCAACGCCGCTGCTGGGACCGTTGACGGGGAACGGTCAATGGCGCATCAAGTTCGCAACGAGCGGCTTGGTCCGCATCCCCAAGGAGAATAGCCGAGATGGCGGAGCCCGCGCGCGCTAAACCAAAACCCACGCCTGAAACGCAGCACTTCTGGGATGGAACGCAGGCCGGCGAATTGCGCCTGCAGCGTTGCGATGCCTGCGCCAATGTCTATTTTCCGCCGCGTCCGTTCTGTCCCTCCTGCGCCTCGCGCAAGGTTTCCGTCTTCAAGGCCACTGGCAAGGGCAAGCTCTATAGTTACGTCATCAACCACCGTCCGGCCGCGCCCGGCTTCACGCCGCCTTACGCCATCGCCGTTGTCGAACTCGACGAAGGCCCGCGCATGATGAGCAACATCATCGACTGCCCGCAGACGCCGGAGGCGCTGGAGCTCGACATGAAGCTCGAAGTCGCGTTCGAAAAACTCGACGACAAGATCATCCTTCCCCTGTTCCGTCCGGCGAAGGGCTAAGCATCATGCGTAGAAACCAGGTCGCCGTCGTCGGCGCAGCCGAAACCACCGAACTCGGCGTCATCCCCAACGTGTCGCAGATCCAGCTCCATGCGGATGCGGCGCTCAACGCCATTGCCGACGCTGGGCTGAAACTGTCCGACATCGATGGCATCGCTACCGCCGTGGAAACCCCGCAGCAGATCGCCCATTACGTCGGTATCACGCCGACCTGGGTCGACGGCACCTCGGTCGGCGGCTGCTCGTTCATGCTGCACGTCCGCCATGCTGCGGCAGCGATCGAGGCCGGGCTCTGCAAGACCGTGCTGATCACGCACGCCGAGAGCGGCAAATCGATGATCGGCAAATTGCCGCGCTCGATCCCGGCCGACAGCCTGCAGGGCCAGTTCGAGGCGCCGTTCGGCGTCTACGGGCCACCCAGCATGTTCCCGATTCCCGTGCTGCGCTACATGAAGACCTACGGCATCACCCACGAGCAGATCGCCATGGTCGCCGTGGCACAGCGTGAATGGGCCGCGAAGAATCCGCGCGCGATGATGAAGGACCCGATCACGGTCGCCGACGTGCTGAACTCGCGGATGATTGCCTACCCGTTCCGCCTGCTGCAGTGCTGCCTCGTCACCGACGGCGGCGGCGCGCTGATCCTCACCTCCGCCGACCGCGCCAAGGACTTTCCGAAAAAACCGGTCTATATCCTAGGCACCGGCGAGAGTGTGGAAACGCCGATGGTCAGCCAGATGGAGACGTTCAACTCCTCGCGCGCCTTTAAAGTGGCGGGCCCCACCGCGTTCAAGGAGGCCGGCATCACCCACAAGGACGTCGATCATCTGATGATCTACGACGCCTTTGCGCATCTGCCGCTTTACGGCCTCGGCGATCTCGGCTTCATGCCGCATGAAGAGACCGGCCAATTCATCGCCGACGGCAACACCCGCCCCGGCGGCAAGCTGCCGCTCAACACCAATGGCGGCGGCTTGAGCTATATGCACTCCGGCATGTACGGCATGTACGCGCTGCAGGAAAGCGTGCGGCAAATGCGCGGCATCGCGCCTGCGCAGGTCAAGGACGCGAAGATTTCGGTTTGCCACGGTGTCGGCGGCATGTTCGCGGCGAGTGGCACGATCATCTTTACGAACGAACGCTAGGAAATGGCTGGCACGAGCCCAGCACTCAATCCGTCATTGCCGGGCTTGACCCGGCAATCCATCTCCTTCTGAAGAAGGATGGATGCGCGGGTCAAGCCCGCGCATGACGAGTGGAGTTCTGCATCGGCCTGCGAAAACAGAACAGGAGACCTCCAATGGCAAAATCACTGCAAGACAAAGTCATCATCGTCACCGGCGCAGGCCGCGGCATCGGGCGCGAGATCGCGCTGCTCTGCGCGGCCGAAGGCGCCAAGGTCGTGGTCAACGATCCCGGCGGCGCGGCCGACGGCGCCGGTTCGAATGCTGCTCCCGCCGAGGAAGTGGTCGAGGAGATCAAGAAGCGCGGCGGCACGGCGGTCGCCAATTTCGAGTCGGTCGCGGAAGCGATCCCTGCCAGCAAGATCGTGAAGACCGCGACCGATCATTTCGGTCGGCTCGACGGCGTCGTCAACAATGCCGGCATCTTGCGCGACATGATCTTCCACAAGATGAGCGTGGAGGCCTTCGAGGCCGTCATCAAGGTCCACCTGATGGGCTCGTTCTATGTCTCTCACGCCGCGGCAAGGCTGTATCGCGAACAGGAGTCTGGCTCCTTCGTGCACTTCACCTCGACGTCGGGCCTGATCGGCAATTTCGGCCAGGCCAACTACGCCGCCGCCAAGCTCGGCATCGTTGGCCTGTCGAAGTCGATCGCGCTCGACATGGGCCGCTTCAACGTGCGCTCGAACTGCGTCTCGCCGTTTGCCTGGACCCGGATGATCGGCACCATCCCGACCGAGACCGAAGCCGAGAAGGCACGCGTCGAGAAGATCAAGCAGATGGGCCCGGAGAAGATCGCGCCGCTGTGCGCCCACCTCCTCTCCGATGCCGCCAAGGACGTCACGGGGCAGATCTTCGGCGTGCGGATGAACGAGATCTTCCTGTTCAGCCAGAATCGTCCGGTGCGCTCGGTTCACCGCGGCGAAGGTTGGACGCCGCAGACCATTGCCGAACACGGCATGCCGGCACTGAAGGGATCGTTCTCCAACCTCGATCGCTCCGCGGACATCTTTACGTGGGATCCGATCTGATCCGCGTCCTGCGCAACTCACAGCGTCATTGCGAGGAGCGAAGCGGACGAAGCAATCCATAGTTCCGCACACGCTGAGGGATGGATTGCTTCGCGGAGCCTGTCATCGGGCGCGCATTCGCGCGACCCGTTGGCTCGCAATGACGGGCCCACCACTCTGTACCTGCCAGACCTCATCCTGAGGAGGCGCGTAGCGCCGTCTCGAAGGATGAATGGCACCAGCGGGGCCACATGGTTCGAGACGGCGCTACGCGCCTCCTCACCACGAGGGATTAATAGTTGCAATTGTTCAACTCAGCCCGCCCGCTTTATGCCGGATTGCAGGCTGATGTTTTTCCTCCCAACAAAAATACATGGGAGGAAATCATGACAACCTCGCTGACCAATTCCGATCCCCAGCAACAAGGCGGCGGTTTTGACCGTCGCAAGGTACTGACCGGCGCGGCAGCGCTCGCCGCTTCCGCCGTGACGATGAAGACGGCCTCCGCGGCATCGGTGGCGCCGCTCGGCCAGACCGCCGCACCGACCACGGCATCGCCGCCCCTGCCGCTCGGCCCGCTTCCCGGCGCCCGCTATCCGGATTCTCGCCTGGAGTCGATGAAGAAGCCGAAGGTTTCGTTCGGGCCATCAGGCTTTCCAGCCTTCGCCGGCACCATGGCGGTTGAGCGCGTCGCGACCGGGTTCCGCTGGGCCGAAGGTCCGGTCTACTTCCCAGCTGGGCGCTACGTGCTGTTCTCCGACATTCCCAACAACCGCATCATGCGCTTCTCGGAAGACGACGGCCATCTCAGCGTCTATCGCCAGCCGTCGATGAACTCGAACGGCAACACGATCGATCGCGAAGGACGGCTGATCACCTGCGAGCATTCCGGCCGACGGGTCACGCGGACCGAACTCGACGGCTCGATCACGATCATCGCCGACAAGTACAATGGCAAGAAACTGAACTCGCCGAACGACGCGGTCGTCGCGGCCGACGGCTCGATCTGGTTCTGCGACCCAGCCTACGGAATCGGCGGCTATTACGAGGGCATCAAGGCCGAGCCCGAGCAGGACAAGAAAAACGTCTACCGGGTGGATCCGAAATCCGGCGACATCAAGATGGTGGTCGATGACTTCGTGCAGCCGAACGGCCTTTGCTTCTCGCCTGACGAGAAGAAGCTCTATATCTGCGATACCGGCTTCACCGACGGGCCGGATAACCCGTCGCATATCCGCGTGTTCGACGTGGATCTGGCGGCCGGCAAGCTTTCGAACAGCAAGGTCTTTGCGGACATGCCCAAGCCCAGTATTACCGACGGACTGCGCTGCGACACCGCCGGGCGCCTTTGGTGCTCCGTGGGTTGGGGCGATCCGAATGAGGACGGCGTGCGCTGCTACACGGCGGACGGCGACCTGCTCGGCAAGATCCACATACCGGAAACCGTCGCCAACCTATGCTTCGGCGGCCAGCAGCGGAACAGGCTCTACATCTGCGGCTCGTCATCGCTCTATGCCGTCTACACCAGTGCGCAGGGTGCGATGAAGCCGTGAGATGCTCTCACGCGCAAAATCAGTGACGTGATCTATCCGTCATTGCGGCAAAGCGACGAAGCAATCCATCCATCCACGTGTGCGGAGAGATGGATTGCTTCGCTGCGCTCGCAATGACGGGGTGAGGCCGTCGCCCTCACCTCACCCGCTATTCCGCAAGCCCGCCGATATCCCGTTGATGGTGAGCTGAATCCCGCGCAGCACCTGCTCATCCGGGTTCTGCGCGCGGTGCTCCTTCAACAATTCCACCTGCACATGGTTGAGCGGATCGAGATAGGGGAAGCGGTTGCGGATCGACCGGTCCAGCAGCGGGTTGCCCTGCAGCAGGCGTTCGTGCCCCATGATGTCGAGCAGCGTCTCGATCGAGGAATGCCACTCCCGCCGGATGCGCCCAAAAATGCTCTCGCGCAGGGCCACGTCAGGCACCAGCTCGGCATAACGCGAGGCGATTGCGATCGAGCTCTTGGCCAGCACCATGTCCATGTTCGACAGCAGCGTGCGGAAGAACGGCCATTCGCGGTAGAGCTCCTGCAGGAACGGCATGCCCTGCTCCGGATGCTCCGCGATCCAGGTTTCGACCGCCGAGCCGAAACCGTACCAGCCCGGCAGCATCAGCCGGCATTGCGCCCAGCTGAACACCCAGGGAATGGCGCGGAGGTCCTCGATCTCGCGGGTCTTCTTGCGCGATGCCGGGCGGCTGCCGATGTTGAGCGTCGAGATTTCGGTTATGACGGTGGAGCCCCAGAAATAATCGGCAAAGCCTTCGGTCTCATAGACCAGCCCGCGATAGGCCTTGAAGGCCAGTGCCGACAGCTCCTCCATCGCCGTCAGATATTCCTCGCGCGGCGCGCTCTGCCGGGGGTGCAGCAGGCTCGCTTCCAGCGTCGCGGCAGCGAGTATTTCCAGATTGCTGCGTCCGACCTCCGGATTGGAATATTTGCTGGAGATAATCTCGCCCTGCTCGGTGATGCGGATCTGTCCGTTCACGGCGCCGCCGGGCTGCGCGATGATGGCGTCATAGCTTGGCCCGCCGCCACGGCCGACCGAGCCGCCGCGGCCGTGGAACAGCCGCAGCCGCACGCCGTGGCGTTCGAACACGTCGACGAGGCCAATCTCGGCCTTGTAGAGCTCCCAACCCGAGGTGACGAAGCCGCCATCCTTGTTGCTGTCGGAATAACCGAGCATCACTTCCTGGATGGCTCCGCGGCTGTCCACCAGCCTGCGATAATCGTGAAGGGACAGCATCCGGTCCATGATGCCGGATGAGGCCTGCAGGTCCTCGATGGTCTCGAACAGCGGCACGATGTTGATGGCGCTGCGGCCCGACGGATTGATAAGCCCGACCTCCTTCAACAGCACCGCCACCTCCAGCATGTCGGACATGCCCTTGCACATCGAGATGATGCATTGGTGGATCACGTCGGGGCCGAAATGGGCATGGGCCTCTGCGGCGGCACGGAACACCGCGAGTTCGCTGAGCGTTTCGTCGCTATACCTGACGAAGGCCGAGCTGAGCGGCCTTGCGCTGCGCAGCTCGCTCAACAGCAGGCTGACGCGGGCTTCCTCGTTCAGGTCCAGATAGGACATGCCTGATATCGCCGCATCGAACAGTTCCGCTACCGTGCGCTCATGCACCGCGGAGTTCTGCCTGATGTCGAGCCGCGCGAGGTGGAAGCCAAAACAATCCACCGCCCGGCGCAGCAGGCGCAAACGACCGCGCGCGATCACGCCCGAATTATTCGCGATCAGCGAACGATCGAGTACATCGAGATCGGCCTTGAATTCCCGCACGCTCTCATACGGTGCGCCCTCGCCGACCGGTCGTCTTGTCGTCTCGATCTCAAGCTTCAGCGCCGTCGCGGTCAACCGCGCATAAATTCCGGATACCGCGAGGCGGTACGGTTCGCCGCTTCGATGCGGCGAGGAGTCGGGCGAGCGCCCGGCGAGGGCGCGCAATTCTTCGGAGACATCGGCAAGATGCGCCGCCAGCGACAGTTCCGAGCCGAGGACGTGCAACTCCTCCAAATAGAAGCTCATCACCCGGCTCGACTGCAGCCGCAGCGTACCGCGCATGACATCGGCGGTGACGAACGGGTTGCCGTCACGATCGCCGCCGATCCAGCTTCCCATGGTCAGGAACGACGCCAGATCGCCCGGTGTGCCGCCCTCTTCCCGGTTGAGCCGATCCTCCAGCGCGCAATGCAGCCGCGGCACCTCGTGCAGGAAGGTGTAGTCGTAGAAGGAGAGACCGTTTGAGACTTCGTCGAGGACGGTCAGCTTGGTCCGGCGCAGCAGGTTGGTTTGCCACAGCGTCAGCACGGCACGGCGCAACTGCTCGTCGCAGGCCTCGGCCTCCTCCGGCGTGAGCTGGACGCGCTCGCGCCGGTCGAGCAATCCGGCGATTTCCATCTCGCGGTCGATCGTGCTCTTGCGGCGAACTTCGGTTGGGTGCGCGGTCAGCACCGGGCTGACCTGGGCATCCCTGAAGAAGCGGCGCAGGTCGACGGCGCTGAAGCCAGCCGTCTTTGCGTGGGCCAACGTCTGCGTCAGCAGGCTCGGCCGCGGTCCGCCGGGGCCTCGACCGCGCATCTGACGGATGTTGTTCTGGTCCTCGGCGATGTTGGCGAGATGCGAGAAATAGCTGAAGGCGCGAACGATCCGCACGGTGTCGGCGGTCGACATGCTGTCGAGGATGGTCTCGAGTTCCCGCCGCGCCAGCCTGTCCTCGTCGCGGTGGAACCGGATCGAGGTCTGCCGGATGCGCTCGACCAGGTCGAACACGTCGGCGCCCTCCTGATCACGAACGGTATCGCCGAGAATCCGCCCGAGCAGGCGGATATCGGTCCGCAGCCGCGCATCTTCCTCCATCGCCAGCGTTTCATCGCTGCGGTTAAGCCGGATCTCGATCTCGGAAGGCATGGTCTGGGAAGACATTGGCTCGCCACCTCAGGAACAGCCCGGCTGTCCCGAGTGTGCAATTTTTTTGCCGCGGTGCAAGATAAAGATGGAGGCGGCGCACACTCGGCGTGTGCCGGCGCAGTGCCTGTTCGGCGCGGGGCGACGGGACCGCGCCGCTGACGGTAACCGGAAAGGGTCAGCAGTCCCGTGCGGTCACAATGGCCGGACGTACCAAACACCATTGGCCCACGCCAGGGATGGCTTGGCCGCACGCCGGCCATTCCAATCCATCGACATGCAGTTGTTCGGGCCAATCTCGGTCGCTCCCTTGCCCGTCAGGACGCGAATGAGCAAATTTTGATTCAACGCGTTACGCCTAGCTAAATCCTCCGCCCCGCCCGCTCCCAATAGGGATCGCGCAGGCGGCGCTTGAAGATCTTGCCGGAATCCTCGCGCGGCAGGTTGGACTGGATCTCGATGTGCTTCGGCACCTTGTAGTCGGCCAACGAGACCTTGAGCTGGCCGCGGATGGAAGCGAGGTCGAGCGTCACGCCCGGTTGCGGCTCCACCACCGCCATCAGCGCCTCGCCGAATTCCGTGTCGGGAATGCCGAACACCGCGCAATCATGCACGCCGGGAATCGCATGCAGCGCCGCCTCGATCTCGGCCGGATAGATGTTGACTCCGCCCGAGATCACCATGTCGCGCTTGCGGTCGCAGATAAAGACGTAGCCGTCCGCATCGATGTAACCGACGTCGCCCGAGGTGATGAACCCTTCGCGATCGATCTCGGCGCGTTTTTCCGGCTTGTTGTGGTAGGTGAAATCAGGATTGCCTGATATGCGCGAATAGATTTCGCCGATCTCGCCCTGCGGCAATTCCCTGCCGTCGTCGCCGATGAAGCGCAACTCCGCGCCGGGCGAAATCTTGCCGACGGTGCCGGGCTTCTTCAGCGCGTCTTCTGAGGTGGCAAAGGTGACGGCGCCCGACTCGGTCGAGCCGTAGAATTCATAGATGACCGGGCCCCACCACTCGATCATCGCGCGCTTGACGTCGGCCGGACAGGGCGCGGCCGCATGGATGATGTGGCGCAGCGACGACATGTCGTACTTCTTGCGCACCTCGTCCGGCAGCTTCATGAGCCGGATGAACATGGTCGGCACCATGAAGATGGTGTCGATCTTCTCGGTTTCGATCACACGCAGGAATTCTTCCGCGTCGAAGCGCGGCATGATCACCAACGCACCACCGAGCCGGCCGGCACGCAGGCCGAACGAATTCGGCGCGGAATGGTAGAGCGGCCCCGGCAGCAGCGCGCGGGCGCCTGGCTTCAGGCCATAGATCAGGCTGCGCATGCGCTCGGCGTTGGCGGTCTGCTCCGGCGTCGGCGCGAAACGACGAACACCCTTGGGATGGCCCGTGGTGCCCGAAGTGTAGATCATGTTCTGCGGCTGCGGCACCGCCGGTCCGTCATAGCGCGGGTGCTGCTTCAGCCAGGATTCGAAATCGATCGCGAAATAGGGCGTGGTGAGGTCGTCCGGATCGATCTTGTAATTGGCAATAATCTCCGGCGGCGTCGGCACGCTGAGCGCGGAGACCCCTGCCGGGATCGCCTCGCGCAACTGATGCAGCATGTCGGCATGCGCGATCAGCACCGCGGTGCCGGAATCCTTCAGCACATAGTTGATCTCTTCCGGCTTGAAGTGCCAGTTGACGGGAACGCCATAGGCACCCAGCCGCATCGCGGCATAGGCCGCCTCGATGAAGGCGATGTCGTTGCGCATCAGCATGGCGACGCTGTCGCCCTGCTTGACGCCGAGCTGTTGCAATCCGCTGGCGATACGATCGGCGCGCTCGGCGACTTCCGCATGGTCGCGGCGGCGCGGGCCGCTGATGATGCCGAGGAAGGGTGGTGAGGCTGACATTGTCTCTTTCCGATCTGCTGCCGGGTTTTGTGTCGACGTCATTCCGGGGCGATGCGCAGCATCGAACCCGGAATCTCGAGATTCCGGGTCTGGTGCTAACGCACCATCCCGGAATGACGGATTAAACTATCCCGCCTCCGCAAACCGCGGCGCGCGCTTTTCCATATTGGCGCGAACCGCCTCGGTCTGGTTGGGACTGCCGAGCAACTTCTGCTGCTCGACGGATTCGGCCAACAGCGCCGGGGCCGGATCGACGGACAGCTTGTTCAGCATGCGCTTGGCGGCGCGGATCGCGTCGGGACTCTTGCCGGCGATTTCGCGCGCGACTTCGAAGGCCGCCGCGCGGGGATCGTCGCAGATCCGCGTTGCGAGACCGTAGCTCATGGCTTCCTGCGCCGAGAAGATGCGCCCGGTATAGGTGAGCTCGCGCAAAATATCGTCGCGGACGAGGCTGGCGAGGATCGGCGTGCCGGCCATGTCGGGCACCAGGCCCCATTTGATTTCCATGATCGACATCCGCGCATCAGGCGTGAGGAAGCGCATGTCGGCGCCGAGCGCGAGCTGGAATCCGCCGCCGATCGCAACGCCCTGGATAGCGGCGATGACAGGCACCGGAAGCTGGCGCCAGCCCCAGACCGCCTGCTGCGGAAAGTTCGCGACACCATGGGTACGTGCAGTCAGGTCGCGCTTCTCGCCACCGGCGATCCCGTTACCGCCGTTTTCCTTCATGGCCTGGAAGCGCCCCATATCGAGACCGGCGCAGAATGCCCGCCCCTCCCCCGACAATACTACCGCCCGGACGCCTTTTTCATGGGCCAGCCGCTCGGTCGCAGCCACTAGCGCCTCGAACATCGCGGCATCGAGCGCATTCATCTTGTCGGCCCGCACCAGCCGGACGTCGGCGATGCCGTCCGAAATCGAGATCGAGACGCGTTGCTCCATGAAAATCTCCTCGCTGATGCCGCTGTTGCGGCTTTACAGAACGGAATTGTCCGGTTTTAGTCAATCGACCAATTAACAGACAATCCCGTGGGTGGAAACGATGTTCAATGATCAGCTTCTCGCCGGGCGACGCATTCTCGTGACTGGAGGCGGCACCGGCCTCGGCAAGTCCATGGCCGCACGGTTTCTGCAACTGGGAGCCGAGGTTCACATCTGCGGCCGCCGCAAGATCGTGTGCGACGAGACCGCGACCGAATTGATGGACCTGCATGGCGGGCGCGTGGTCAGCCACGGCGTCGACATCCGCAATGCGATGGCCGTCGACGAGATGATCGAACAGATCTGGACCTCGGGGCCCCTCACCGATCTCATCAACAACGCCGCCGGCAATTTCATTTCGCGCTCGGAAGAGCTCTCGCCGCGCGGCTTCGATGCGGTCGCCAATATCGTGATGCACGGCACGTTCTATGTGACGCACGCTGTCGGACGGCGCTGGATCGCCGAAAAGCTGCGCGGCAACGTGGTATCGATCACGGTGACCTGGGTGCGCAATGGCTCTCCTTACGTGGTGCCGTCGGCGATGAGCAAGTCGGCGATCCACGCCATGACGATGTCGCTTGCGGTCGAATGGGGCAAACACGGCATCCGCCTCAACACCATTGCGCCCGGCGAAATCCCGACCGAGGGCATGAGCAAGCGCATCAAGCCCGGCGACGAGGCCGGCGCGCGCACCAGGGCGCAGAACCCGATGGGTCGCGTCGGCACCATGGAGGAACTGCAGAACCTTGCCGTGTTCCTGATCTCCGGCGGCTGCGACTGGATCAACGGCGAGACCATCGCCATGGACGGGGCGCAGGCGCTCGCCATGGGCGGCAATTTCTATCAGTTGCGCGACTGGAGCGACGACGACTGGAACAAGGCGCGCGACTCGATCAAGGCGCAGAACGAGAAGGACCGCGCGGCGCGGGGATGATCTGTCCGCGTCATTGCGAGGAGCGTAGCGACGAAGCAATCCATGCTTCCTCCGCAGCGCTATGGATTGCTTCGCTTCGCTCGCAATGACGGATGATTGCGTGTAACGCTCCGGACCAATATCATCCCGCAGGTGAACAATAATAATGCCTATGGGAGAGTCATGTCCGCTTCGCAGCAACCGGCGAATCTCGCCGACATGGTGCGCGACCGCGCCAGGATCTACGGGAACGCGCTGGCTTACGAATTCGAGGGACGCCAGACCACCTTCTCCGAATTCGACGTCAGGACCAACCGCGTTGCCAACGCGCTGATGGCGATGGGTGTCAAGCCGGGCGAGCGGATCGCCTATCTCGGCAAGAACAGCGACTTCTATTTCGAGCTGCTGATGGGCGCGATGAAGGCCACGGTGGTGATGGCGCCGGTCAACTGGCGCCTCGCCGGTCCCGAGGTCGCCTTCATCGTCGGCGACTGCAAGGCGCCGGTGCTGTTCGTGGGACCAGAGTTCATCACCCAGGTTCGCAGCATCAAGCCGCAATTGCCCGATGTCCGCACCATCATCACGACCGAGGGCGGCGCGCCGGAATGGCAGGATTTTATCGCCTGGCGCGATGCCGCCAGCGCCGACGACCCGAAGGTGCCGATCAGTCCGAAGGACATTGCGATCCAGCTCTATACCTCGGGCACCACAGGCAAGCCCAAGGGCGCGATGCTGTCGCATGCCAACTTCCTCAACCTCGCGACCGCCGGCAGCGAGGCCGAGAAGCCTGAATGGAACAAGTGGACGACGGATGACGTCTCGCTGGTGGCGATGCCGGTGTTCCATATCGGCGGCTCCGGCTGGGGCGTGATTGGTCTCTATCACGGCGCCAAGAGCGTGATTGCGCGCGAATTCGATCCGACCAAGGTGTTGGACTTCCTCGAGCAGTCCGGCGTCACCAAACTGTTCATGGTGCCGGCCGCGATGCAGTTCGTGGTGCGGCAGCCGCGGGCGCGGCAGGTCGATTTCTCCCGCCTGAAATACATGCTCTATGGCGCTTCCCCGATTCCCGCCGCGCTGCTGAAGGAGTGCATCGAGGTGTTCAAGTGCGGCTTCGTGCAGCTCTACGGCATGACCGAGACAACAGGCACCATTGTCGCCCTCCCGCCCGAAGACCATGTCGAGGGGCTGGAGCGCATGCGCTCGGCCGGCAAGGCGCTGCCCGGCATCGAAATCGCGATCCTCGATCCCGACGGCAACCGGCTGCCGCCGCGCCAGGTCGGCGAGATCGCCACCCGCTCCGGCTCCAATATGGCGGGCTACTGGAACCTGCCGGAGGCGACCGCCAGAACGCTCGGCAGCGACGGTTGGCTGCGCACCGGCGACGCCGGCTACATGGACGAGGACGGCTACCTCTATATCCATGACCGCATCAAGGACATGATCATCTCCGGCGGCGAGAACATCTATCCGGCCGAAGTCGAGAGTGCGATCTGCGATCATCCTGACGTCGCCGAAGCCGCCGTGATCGGCATCCCCGACGACTAATGGGGCGAAGCAGTGAAGGCGGTCGTGGTGATGAAGCCCGGCAAGCAGGCGAGCGCCACCGACATCATCAATTTTACCCGCGAGCGCATCGCCGGCTTCAAGACGCCGAAGTCGGTCGACTTCATGGAGGCGCTGCCGCGCAATCCGTCGGGGAAGATTTTACGGCGGAATCTGCGCGAGCCGTATTGGGCGGGCAAGGACCGACAGGTGAATTAGGCCGCTGTCGTCATTGCGAGCGAAGCGAAGCAATCCATCTATCCTCTCGCGGCACCATGGATTGCTTCGTCGCTTCGCTCCTCGCAATGACGGTGATAGCAGCAATGGCTATTTCTTCATCCGCTCGCGCAGCGCGCGGCGGCGCGTCTTGGCTTCTTCCGACCAGACCTCGTTGATATCGTAGAACTCGGCGAACACCTTGGCGTTCGGCGGCAACGTCAACCAGGGCTGCTTGGTGGACGTGAAGATGTGCACGTCCGGCGGGCATTGCGACGGGTCGTCCAACGTGCCGACGCGCACGAAGCGCATCGCCGGCCCCGCCCCGGGATAGTTGCTCCAGATGGCGACCTTGCAAATTGGACAGCGCGCGATGCGCTGGCCCTTGCCGCTGGCCGAGGGCGTATCGATGATCTCAGGCTCGGCCTTGAGGTGCTCAACCCGGTCAAACTCGTACACCGCGTTGAGCGCATGCACGGTGCCGGTCTCGCGCTGGCACCAGGTGCAATGGCAGGCGTTGACGATCAGCGGCCTGCCGGTCAGGCGATAGCGGATATGTCCGCAGGCGCATCCACCCTCCATGGCTTTGCTCCTAATGCTTCCCCGCCCCCATATATCCGAACAGGAATCCCGCCACCTTCCGCTTCTGGATTTCCTCGCTGCCTTCGGTGATGCGGTAGCGGCGGTGGTGCCGGTAGATGTGCTCGAACGGCTTGTGGCGCGAATAGCCCATGCCGCCATGCACCTGCATCGCGCGGTCGGCGGCTTCGCAGCACAGGCGGTTTGCCCAGTAGTTGCACATCGACACCCGATCGGACAGCGTGTGCTCGACCTGGGCCTGGGTGAGCTGGTCCATCTCCCAGGCGGTCTTGCGGATCAATAGCCGCAGCATTTCCGCCTGTGTCGCAAGCTCTACCAACGGCCACTGGATCGCCTGGTTCTCGGCCAGCGCCTTGCCAAACGGCTTTCGCTCACGCGCGTATTTGACGCTTTCGTTGATGCAGTAGACCGCCGCGCCCAGCGAACTCGCCGCCTGCCGGATGCGGTTCTCGTGCACAAAACAT
Source organism: Bradyrhizobium sp. WYCCWR15520 (assembly GCF_056174665.1). Taxonomy (NCBI): domain Bacteria; kingdom Pseudomonadati; phylum Pseudomonadota; class Alphaproteobacteria; order Hyphomicrobiales; family Nitrobacteraceae; genus Bradyrhizobium; species Bradyrhizobium sp. WYCCWR15520. The sequence goes on along the minus strand of NZ_JBWBWM010000010.1, from coordinate 76,786 downwards.
TGCGCGAGCGACAGGCCGCGCCCGATTTCGCCGAACAGCGCATCGTCAGGCACGAACACATCGGTGAAGCTGACGCGCGGATGATCCGTCGGCATGTTGAAGGTCCACATGTATTCCTCGACCTTCACGCCCTCGCTCTTCGCCGGCACCAGAAAACAGGTGATGCCGCGGGCATCGCCGTCATTGCCTGACGTCCGCGCAAACAGCGCGCAATGGGTGGCGACATGCATGCCTGTGGTCCACATCTTCTGGCCGTTGATGATCCAGCCCATGACGTTGTCGCGGGTCGACTGCACCGCCTTGGTTTCCATATGCGTCGCGTCGGAACCATGGTCGGGCTCGGTGAGGCCGAACGTAATGCGATATTTGCCTGTTATCGAGCCTTCAATCATCGCCTTCTGCTCGTCGGTGCCGTAGCGGTCGAGCATGGTGACGAGCGGCAGGTTGCCGACGATCGAATGTTCATTCTGCAGATCGTTGTGCAGGCCGAGACCCTTTGAAGCGAAATGTTCGCGGATCACGGCCATCCAGAGGTTGGAACCGTCCTTGCCGCCGTAGCGCCTCGGGATCGCGAAGCGCAGATGACCGGCGGCGTCGGCGAGATTTTTGGCCTTGCGCAGCAACGCTTCCCATTCATGCCGCGGCAGACCGCCGTTCTCGAAATCGGTACGCGCCCATTCGCGACGATGATCGAAGAAGCGGATGTTGTCGTCGGCCTCTTCCAGCGGCTTGATCTCGCGGACGATGAAGCGGTCGAGTTCGTCGAGATAGGCGGTTAGGTCGGCAGGCAGGTTGAAATCCAAGGCGGTCTCTCCCGGAAATGTCGTTTATTGCTTTTGCGTTTAGGCGCTACGCGGCGCTCCTGCTGGGATCGATTTAGCTGAGAAGACCAGCCTCAAGTCAAGCAACGGAATTGACCTTGGCTTGCGCGGGGGCCTTGCGTAATTGGATGGTTTCAGGCGCGCGCCTCGCGCTATGATCGCGGCCAATATTCTTCTCCGCAGAAAATCGAAACGGGAGCCAACATGGACCTGAAATTCTCAGAGGTGACGCGCAAGGGGCCGATCACGATCATCACGCTGTCGCGGCCGGAAGTGTACAATGCGTTGCATATCGACGCGCATTTTGAGCTCAACAAGGTGTTCGACGATTTCTCGGCCGATCCCGAGCAATGGGTCGCGATCGTTACCGGCGCCGGCGACAAGGCGTTCTGCGCCGGCAACGACCTGAAATGGCAGGCGGCAGGAGGTAAGCGCGGCTGGGACAAGGGCGGCTTCGCCGGCCTCACCTCGCGCTTCGACTGCGACAAGCCGATCATCGCCGCCGTCAACGGCGTCGCGATGGGCGGCGGTTTCGAGATCGCGCTGGCCTGCGATCTGATCATCGCCGCCGAGAATGCGACCTTCGCCCTGCCCGAGCCCCGCGTCGGCCTCGCCGCGCTCGCCGGCGGCGTGCACCGGCTGCCGCGGCAGATCGGGCTGAAGCGCGCCATGGGCATGATCCTGACCGCCCGCCACGTCTCGGCGAAGGAGGGCCTCGAGCTCGGTTTTGTGAACGAGGTGGTTCCCGTCGGTGAAGCGCTTGCGGCGGCCGAGCGCTGGGCGGAGACGATCTGCAAGAATTCGCCGATGTCGATCCGCGCTTCCAAGCAGGCCATCCAGCGCGGGCTTGACGGATCGCTGGAACAGGCGATCGCCGAGCAGCGGGAGTATCCGGCCGTGAAGGCGATGGCGGCCTCGCAGGACTACATCGAGGGGCCGAAGGCGTTTGCCGAAAAGCGACCGCCGAAGTGGCTGGGGCGGTAAGGCTTCTTTGCGCCTAACAGCTTCTCCGTCATGGCCGGGCTTGTCCCGGCCATCCACGTCTTGCTTCTCGTAGACAAAGACGTGGATGCCCGGGACAAGCCCGGGCATGACGACCGGGTGACATCCGAGCTACTTATTTCCCCAACTCCCTTTTGTACGACGCGTAGTTCGGCTGGTCGACGGCGAGCTTGTCCATGGTCGTCTGCCAGAGGTGTTCGGCGAGGCCCGGCGTCTGCAGATCGACTTCGCCTGTTGCGATCTTGTCCGACAACGCGCGATTCAACTCGAACAGCGAGCCATCCGAGCTAAGCAACTGCTTCAGCCGCGCAGCCTCCGCCGCATCGCTCCCCTGCTCCAGCGCCAGTTGCCGCGTCACGAGGTCGAGCGCGTTGATGCCGACGCGGAGCTTGAAGGCGTTGTGGCCCTTGATCCCCGGTGCGATCTCGTTGCGGAGGAAGTCCGCGACCGCCTTGATCAGTTCGGTGGGAGTGGGTTCGTCCTGCATCTTTACCCTCCTCTCGGAGCCAGCAGTCGTAACAAATCGATTTCCGTCTCCGACGAGCGCCGCCCGATCATGGCGCGCTCCATCGAATGGTCGGGGCCCGCACGAAAACGCTGCATCATGCCGCAGCACATGATGCCCCAGCGCAGCGTGCCCATCACTTCCCAGAACATCACTCTGCTAGCATCGACCTTGCGGCCGGCTTCCTCATAACCTGCGAACAGGTCCTCGCGCGTGCCAAAGCCGCCGACCGGCTTGTCGATCTCGCCGAAGCGCCAGGAATTGACGCAGATCCAGCCGAGATCCTCCATCGGGTCGCCGAAATGCGCGAGCTCCCAGTCCAGCACGGCACGAACGCCATCGGGGCCGATGATGAGGTTGCCGTGGCGGAAATCGCCATGCACCAGCGTCACCTCCTGCGACGGTCCGGGATCGCGCTCGCGCAGCCAGCGCAGCGCCAGCTCGAATACCGGCCGCGGCCAGTCGAAGCTGCGGTATTCGCGCTCGAGGTCGGCGATCTCCTTGGTCGCACTCATCTCGCGCAGCTTCGGTAGCCTCTCCGCCGGTAAGCCGTGGATGCCCGCGATCACCGTGCCCAACTGCCGCGCCAATATCGGCCGCGCTTTGGCAAATTGCTCGTCGCGCAGAATCTTGCGCGCGATGGTCTCGCCCTCGATGCGTTGCATGATGAAGCCGCGGCCGAGTTCGTCTTCCGGCCTCAGCACGTGCATCACTCTCGGTGACGGCAGGCCGGCATCATGCGCGAGTTGCATCAGCGTCGCCTCGGCATCGAGCCCGGCGGCGCGACCCGGCGACGCGCCAAATCCCGGCGGCGCGCGGCGCAGGATCGCGCCGATCGTTCCGCCGGCGTGAACGATGTCGAACGTCCAGGTCTCCTGGCTGGCGCCGCCGGAGAGTTTTGCGGCGCCGGTCACGCCGGTCGCTCCCGGATACCAGGAGGCGACGCAGCGGCCGAGTTGGGCCTCGATCATTTGCCTTTGAACTTGGCCGGGCGCTTTTCCAGGAAAGCGGTGACGCCTTCCTTGAAATCCTCCGCCGCGCCGGCGATGCGTTGCGATTCGAACTCGAGGTTGAGCTGTTCCTCGAAGGAGTTTTCCGGGCTGTCCCAATAGAGCTTTCGGATCAGCGACAGTGCGATCGTCGGACCATTGGCGAGCTCATGCGCGAGCTTCATCGCCTCTTCCATCAAAACCGCATCGTCATAGACGCGGTTGACGAGGCCCCATTCCAGCGCCTTCTCTGCCGGCAGCCGTTCGCCCATCAAGGACAGCTCAACCGAACGCGCCTTGCCGATCATCCGCGGCAGCAGCCAGGTCGAGCCGCAATCCGGCACCAGGCCGATGCGGCGGAACGCCTGTAGAAAGTAGGACGAGCGGGCGCACAGGATCATGTCGCCCATCAATGCAAAACTCATCCCGGCGCCGGCGGCGGGACCGTTGACGGCGGTGACGAGCGGGCAATGCAGCCGGCGAATACGGCGCAGGAATGGATGAAAGCCGATTTCCAGCGATTGTCCGGCATTGCTCTTGCCGGGCTTCTGGTTGTTGCGCCCCTGCAGATTGGCGCCGGTGCAGAAGGCGCGCCCCGCGCCGGTCAGCACGACGCAGCGGACTTCCTCCCGCTTCTCCTCGATCGCATCGAGCGCCTCGCCGAGACCGCCCAGCATGTCCATCGAGACCGCGTTCATGACCTCCTGATGGTCGAGCTTGAGAACGGCAACCGGGCCGTCGAAATCGAGCGTGACGTGCTTGAATTGCATTGTTTCCTCTTAACTTGTGTTTACGCGCTATTTCGCTGCGCGGAAGACCTGATGATGTCGTACCCATATTTGATTTTCCTGATGGCGTTGTCCATGCTTGCGCCAGAACATCTGCCCGCCACCGGGCGCAAGTCAGCTACCCAACAAATTGGAAACATCCCATGAGCATCTTTGACCTCACCGGCCGCACGGCCGTCATCACCGGCGGCAATGGCGGTATCGGCCTTGGTATCGCGCAGGCGCTGAACGCGCAGGGCTGCAACGTCTCGATCTGGGGCCGCAACGCGGACAAGAACAAGGTCGCGGCCGCGACCATGTCGGCCGGCCCCGGCAAGGTTCATACAGAGATCTGCGACGTCTCCGATCCCGCCTCCGTCAAGGCCGCGATGAAGGCAACGCTCGACACGTTCGGCCGCGTCGACGGCTGCTTTGCCAATGCCGGTATCGGCGGCGGCGGGCGCCGCGCCTTCATCGACCGCACCGAGGAGGAATGGCGAAAAATGTTCGCGACCAATCTCGACGGCGTCTTCCACGTGTTCCAGGCTGCGGCCCGTCACATGACCGAACGCGCGGAAGGTGGCGACAGATTCGGCCGGCTGGTCGCGACCTCCAGCCTTGCCTCGCTGTTCGGCACCGCCCGCAACGAGCATTACGCCGGCACGAAAGCGGCGCTGAACGCGCTGTGCCGCGCGCTCGCGGTTGAACTCGCGCGCCACGGCGTCACCGCAAATGCGATCCTGCCCGGCTGGATCAAGAGCGACATGACCGCCGGCATCATGGCCAACGACAAGTTCGTCGCCAACGTGATGCCGCGCATTCCCGTGCGCCGCTTCGGCGAACCGACCGATTTCGGCGGCATCGCCGTGTACCTCATGAGCAAGGCTTCGTCGTATCATACGGCGGATTGTTTTGTGATCGATGGCGGGTATGCGGCGTTTTGAGGTACGCGGCGGCATCGCGGCCACATGGTTCGAGACGCGCGGCTTTGCCGCGCTCCTCACCATGAGGGGCCAACATCTCTCCTCATCCTGAGGAGCGCGGAACGCGCGTCTCGAAGGATGCAGCCCGCGCTCTCTCCCCGCCATTGCGAGCGCAGCGACTTGTCCGCCGTAGCTTTAGCGAAGGCGGAAGCAATCTATCGCACGGCATAACGGATGCACGGATTGCTTCGTCGCCTTTTCTCGCAACGACGAGACGAGAGAGTCGGCACTATCCCGGTTTGCGGGAATCTCCATCGCGCCGGGCGGCAATTGTGTCCTGAAAACATCGTAGCCAGCTTCGCTCCATAGTCCGGCCAAGTCCGCCTTTCAGCCGCGCGATGGAGGATCGCTTGATGACGTCAGACAGACGCACATTCCTGGGTACCGGCCTCGGCATCGCCGCCGCCGTTACTTCGCATACCTACGGCCTGACCGACGCCGCGCAGGCCGACGCCGCCGAAATGCCGTCGCGCGACAGCGCTCGCACCGAGGCAAGCGGGGATTTCGGCCGCCTGATCCATCGCGAGCCGCGCGCGGTGGCGCAGCCGGTTTCCAGTGCGGAGGTCGCCAGCCTGTTGCGCCTGGCGAGAAGCGAGGGGCTGAAGGTTGCGGCGCTCGGTCAGGGCCATTCGATCTACGGCCGCTCGCTGAGCGAAGACGGCATCGTGATCGACATGCGCAGGCTCGGTTCGATCCGCGAGCTGCGGCCGGACCGCATCGTGGTCGAGGCCGGCGCCACCTGGAAAAGCGTGCTCGACGCCACGCTCGCGCAAGGCCTGACGCCGCCGGTGCTGACCAACTATCTCGGCCTGTCGGTCGGCGGCACATTGGCGGTCGGCGGGATCGGCGGTGCCTCCTCCCGGCATGGCATGCAAACCGACAACGTTCTCGAACTCGACGTGGTCACCGGAGACGGACAGGAACTGACCTGTTCGGCGACATCGAACCCGAATGCTTTTGACGCCGTTCGGGCGGGGCTCGGCCAGTGCGGCATCATCACGCGCGCGACCCTGCGCCTGCAGCGTGCACCGGAGCGCGTGCGCCGCTTTCAACTGTTCTATCCTGGCCTGACCGAGCTCATGGCCGACCAGCGGCGCGTCTTGGCGGAAGAACGCTTCGACCAGTTGCAGGGAGCAATCCTTCCCGACGGCGCCGGCGGCTGGCGATACCAGCTTGACGCGGCCGTCTACTACAACGAGGACCGTCCTCCGGACGACGCAGCTCTGCTCAAGATTCTATCGGACACGCGCAGCGCCGCCGTGATAACCGACCTAACCTATGGCGAAGACGCCGCCGCATTTGCAAAATTCGAAGCCCTGCTCCGATCGAAGGGCCAGTGGGCCACGCCAAAACCATGGTTGCTGACGTTCCTGCACGGCCGCAACGCGGAACAAATCGCGCGCGACGTCCTTGCCGGATTGACCGATGCGGATGTCGGACCGTTCGGACGGATCACCTGCTATCCGATGCTGACGCGCGCGTGCCGCACGCCGCTAGTTCGGCTGCCCGACGAGAGCATCGTCTTCCCGTTCAACGTCATCCGCATGCCGGCGTCGAACGATGCGGCCGCGGCGCAGCGGATGGTCGCGCAGAATCGCGTGCTTTACGATCGCATCCGCAGCGCCGGCGGCGTGCAGTATCCGGTTGGCGCCTTTCCGATGTCGCACGGCGACTGGAGGGATCATTTCGGATTGAGCTGGCCGCGATTCAGCGAGAGCAAGCAGCGCCTCGATCCTGCCAATTTGCTCACGCCGGGCTACGGTATCTTCTAACGGCTCTTTGGTTTGCGCATGGTCTTATCGAAAAACCGGTGTCCACTTTTTCGGATCATGCGCTAGAGCAATTCGGTCTTGAGACCGTTCGCCAGGAAATCGGCGAAGCGCCGCATCCGCTCCAGCGGTGCTTTCGTCGGCGGCCAGACAAGCTGGATCGGCATGCCTTCGGTCTCGAATTCAGCCAGCACGATCAAAAGCGTGCCTTGCTCGACGAGTTCTCTGATTTGCCAGAGCGGCAGTTGCGCGAGGCCGATGCCTTCGCCGGCCACCGCGCGGATCGCCGCAGCGCTGTTGGAGTGAAAGCGGCCGGAAACCCGGACCGCTTGCAGCTTGCCGCCGACGCGAAACGGCCATTTGTCGGCCCCGCCCGCACGCAGCACGCAGTGATGGCTTCCGAGCTCATCTGGGTGTTTCGGGGTGCCATGCTCCGCGAGGTAGGCCGGCGTACCACACGTCACGACCCGCAGCGCCTGTAGCCGGCGCGCGGCCAGCTGTTCATCGACGGACTCACCGATCCGCACCGCCATGTCGAGGCCATCAGCAACAAGATCGACCTGATCGTCAGCTGCCTTCAGCTCGATCTCGACGTTCGGATAGAGCTTTAGAAAGCGGCCAATGATCGGCGCGACATAGGACGAGGCGAACAGCACCGGCGCGCCGATCTTCAGCGGACCCGAGACCTCGCCGCGGATGTTGGCAGCTTCGTTCCGCGCCGCGATGATTTCGGCAACGGCCGGCTTGATGCGCTCGTAGAACATTCGCCCGGCTTCCGTCGGCTCCGATCGTCGCGTCGTGCGCTTGATGAGCTCGACGCCGACGGCGCGTTCCAGGGCGATCAGCGAGCGGTTGAGGGATTGCAGCGGACGTCTAAGGTGGCGCGCCGCGGCGGCCTGACTGCCCTTCTCGACCACGGCCACGAATGTTTCGAGGTCGTCCAACCGTTCCATGCCGGGATCCCTCTTTTGCGATGCTGTATCACAATGGGGACAAGCACGATCGCTCCATCCGGGTTTCATCAGCATGAAGTCGCGACGCACGGTGAGCGAAGTAAATCGGCATCGGATGATTGCCGGCGCAGCAAAACCCGCCGCTGGTGACAGCGGCGGGTCTCTGCTCTATCGGCTTAGCCCCATGGACCGCGCGAAGCGGAGGTGCGGCCCCACGGGCCGCGGCGCGGGTAGTTGCCGCGGTCGTTGACGGAAAGCGTTCCGCCCTGCGCGCCCATCTGCGCCGCGAGCTGCTGCAGCGCGGCGATGCGGTTCTCGGTCGAGGGGTGCGTCGTGAACAGATTGTCCATGCCCTGCCCCGACAGCGGGTTGATGATGAACATGTGCGCGGTTGCCGGATTGCGCTCGGCTTCCGGGTTCGGCACGACATGTGCGGCACCCGCGATCTTGCTCAAGGCCGACGCCAGCCACATCGGCTGACCGCAGATGCGCGCGCCGAGATCGTCGGCGGCGTATTCGCGGGTCCGGCTGATCGCCATCTGCACCAGCATGGCGCCGAGCGGCGCCAGGATCATCATGGCGATCGAGCCGATGATGCCGGGGCCGTGATTGTTGTCGCGGTTGCCGCCGAAGAACATGCCGAACTGCGCCAGCATCGAGATCGCACCGGCGATGGTCGCGGTAATGGTCATCAAGAGCGTGTCGTGGTTCTTGATGTGCGCGAGCTCGTGCGCGATCACGCCGGCGAGCTCCTCGCGGCTGAGCTGTTGCATCAGGCCCGTGGTGACGGCGACCGCCGCGTTCTGCGGATTGCGGCCGGTGGCGAACGCGTTGGGCTGCGCCTCGTCCATCACGAACACGCGCGGCATCGGCAGGCCGGCGCGGCCGGCAAGCTCGGCCACGAGATGAACGAGGTCGGGCGCGCTATTCCGGTCGACTTCATGGGCGCCGTACATCGACAGCACCATGCGGTCGGAATTCCAGTAGGCAAATATGTTGGTCGCGGCCGCGATCACGAGCGCGATCATCGCACCGGTGGCGCCGCCGATCAGATAGCCGACGCCCATGAAGAGGCCGGTGAGACCGGCCAATAGAATGGCAGTCTTCAGATAGCTCATTGTCGTCTCCTTAGCCCGCCCACGGCGGAAGCCGTGACTGGCATCCCAGAGGTAGGAATTCCCCTGGCGGCGCTGCAAGATACCGGGGTGCGTCGAGGCGCCGCGCTGGCTGGCGGGCCCATGGCGGCTTACCAAAGCGTAATCCGCCGTATCGGTTCCGCTCCCCTGTTCACGGGTAAGGGACCGGATCGTTCTGCGGAAAGGTCAAATCAAAGTTGAATCTCCGGTGGCCGAACGAAACCTCCGAATTCGCGCTCCAGCAGCCCCGCGAAGGCGAGCGGGGTCCGGTCTTCGAACAAGGGGCCGATGATCTGCACGCCGATCGGAAGGCCTGCCCTGGAGCGGCCCACGGGCATCACGGTCGCCGGCAGTCCCGGCGGCGTCGCGAGCGTGCCCCAGACGATCAGCGACAGATAGGGGTGCGCCTCGCCATCGATATCGATCGTGCGCTCCTCCTGATCCGGCTTCTGATCGTGCGGGAATGCAACGACGGAAAGCGGCGGGCAAACAACCACGTCGAATTCGCCGAACAGAGCAGCCCATTGCTGACGCAGGCGGGCGCGCGTGATTTCTGCCGCCATCCATTGGTGATGGCTAAGCAGCGGCGCGCGTGTTCGCCACGCTTTCAGCCCATCATCATCCGGTTTAAGCCCGGCGACGTCCTCCTGAATCTTCTTGAAGAATTCCGGAGGGCGGCCGAACGCGACAACGTTCCGCACCATACGGGTATGCAGGCGCGCCGACTCGGCCAGATCAGGCAGCCGCGAGCTCGACCGCGCAACTTTCGCGCCCGCGGTCGTAAGCCTGTTCGCGAGCTGATCGAGTGCAGCCCTGATCTCACCAGCCACCGGCACCAAGGGATGACTGTCGATCACCAGGACACGAAAGTTCTTCAGTGCGTCATGGCGCGCCCGTGGAAGGGCGAGACGGTACGCACCGGCTTCGAAATTGTCCGGTCCGGCGATCAGGTCCAGGGCTGTCGAAAGATCGGCGGCGGTTCGAGCCATGGGTCCAACGACACCGAGGCCGCTCGTCAGGTCCGTTGCCAGGGCCGGCGAACGCGGCGGGGCATGGCCGCGCTGCGGGGCCAGATTGGAAGTCGGCTTGTGGCCGAAGACGCCGCACAGATGGGCCGGCGCGCGGATGGAGCCGCTGATATCGGAGCCCAGCTCCAGCGGCACATAGCCGGCGGCCAGCGCTGCCGCCGAGCCGCCAGACGATCCGCCGGCCGTGCGCTTGATGTCCCAGGGATTGTTCGTCGTGCCGTAGATAGGATTGAAGCTCTGCCAGTCGCCGAGCGCGATCGCAAGATTGGTCTTGCCGAGGATCACGGCCCCCGCCGCCTTCACCCGCGCGACGGCGACGGCATCTTCCGGCGCCTGCCAGTCACGGCCCGAGGGGAGTCCCCAAGTCGTCGGCAATCCCCCGACATTGAAAGACTCCTTCACGGTCATGGGAATGCCGAGCAACGGCCGACGCTCGCCGCGCGCCAGTGCCGCATCTGCCTCGCGCGCTGCTATGCGGGCGCGTTGGAAGTCGCGCACCACCACGGCGTTGATACGGGAATCCAGCGCTTCGATGCGGACGACACTCTGCTCTAGCAGCTCGACAGCGGAAATCTTGCGCGCATCGAGCAAAGCCCGCAGCTCGCTCACGCTGGCGTAAGCCAGGCTCTGTCCCGGTGCGGGCGAGGCCGCTGCCTTTTGGGCGAACGCTGGCCTCGGCGAAGGGCCGGCCATGGCCGCGAGTGCGGTAGCGCCTGCCCTCAGCAAGAAGCGTCGGTTCATGATCATGGTAGGTCCTCCCCCGTTCGACGGCGCCGATGCCATTTCCGTTAGCGCCAGATTGGACTAGCATCCGAAACGCGCATGGCAGTTGGCCTGCCGCCGTTCCGCTATGGTTGGGAGAGTTTGGACGCGTGGACGCCGCAACGCCCGAAAGAGTGCCGAATGAACGCCGAAATTGGGACGAAAACCAAGCCGGCTCTCGTGGACGGTGACGCGCCGGCCGCGGTCCCCCACGGCGTGCTGCGCTTTGCGGGCTTCGAGGTCGATCGCGACCGAGGCGAGCTGCGCGTCGGCGGCCCGGCGGTTTCCCTTCGTCCCAAAACCTTTGCATTGCTTGCCTATCTGGCCGGACATCCGGGCCGGTTGCTGACCAAGGACGAACTGATCGAGGCGGTATGGCCCGACGTGACCGTGACCGACGACTCGTTGGTGCAATGCGTCAGCGAACTTAGGGCCGCCCTTCGGGACAATGGTCAGGGCCTGATCAAGACCGTTCCGCGACGCGGCTACCTGTTTGATGCAGCACCGGTCGATACGGCACACGCCGATGGAACCGCCGAGACCACGGCGAACGCTATACCTGCCGAGGATGCGCCGCCGCGATCGTCCCTCCGCAAGGGATCGTTAATGCCGCTTCTCGCTCTGGTGGCCGCAATCGCACTCGCCGGCGTGCTCTGGTTCGCTCTCTTACATCGCGGGCAAACCGGCGCCGTTATCAGCAAGAACACGATTACCATTCTGCCGCTGGCCGGCGTCGGCGGCCAGAGTGCGATCGACCTCGCCGAGGCCGTCACCGAGGATCTGACCATCGAAGTGTCGCGCTTGCCCGACACGCTGGTGATCGCGCCTCCGGCAGGAAATGCGGATGGCCGAACGGAGGCCGCCTATGCCCTGAGCGGCAGCCTGCAGCGACAGGGCGAAGCGGTCTCGATCGCGGTGAAATTGCAGGCGACGACCGGCGGCGCGCTGTTGTGGTCGGAGCGGTTCGACTATGGCGAGCAGGCCGGGTGGAATTGGCGACGTGACGTCACGGCGCGCATCGCCAACGAACTGAAAGTGCGGATCGACGACGCCAGGACGTTCGACAAGCCTTACGCCGGCCGCACCTTCGCTGCCATCGACCCGACGCTGGAAGGCTGGCGTCTCCTGAAACGGGTGCATGTGCGTGAAATGCCTCAGCAGGCACGTGCACTGTTCGAGCAGGCGCTGCAGATCGATCCTGATTCCGCCACTGCACTCTCGGGGCTGGCGCTCAGCCACATCACCGAAGTGCTGAACCGTTCCAGCCGAAATCCGCATAACCAGACGGCGCTGGCCGCGCAGGCGATTGAACGGTCGCTGGCGCTGCAGCCCAACGATCCCCGCGCCAATTATGTGCGAAGCCTTGTGCTGTCGACGCAGGGAAGACTCGATGAAGCGGAACAAGCGGTGCAGCGCGCCCTGTCGCTTTATCCGAACCACCCGCGGGCGCTGCAACGGCTAGGATTCCTTAGGCTCCAGCAGGGACGCCCTGAGGAGGTCGCCGAATTGGTTACGCTGTCGCTTCGCCTCGACCCGGCCAATGCCGAACAGGTGAGCGTTGGCCATTTCACACTTGGCATGGCGGAATTCCATCTGCGCCGCGACGATGCTGCCTACGGGCATATGCGGCAGGCGACCATCAGCAGCCCACAAAACGGTTTTGCATGGCAATGGCTCGCCGCGATCGACGCGCTGCATGGCCGCACCGAGCAGGCCAGGATGAATCTGGCGGAGTATCAAAAACGCAATCCGGGCCACACCATCGGCGGCCTGAAGGCTTCGGAGCTGTCGCGCCATGCGGCATTCTGGCAGGAACGCAATCGCTTCTATGAAGGATTAAAGCTCGCCGGATTACCCGAGTAGCTGCCCCGCGGTTGCTTGTACAACCCCCGCACCACCGTCTACATTGCGGGCAACGAGCAGCGTGCAGGGCTGCGCCGCGACATCAAGCGGGTAAGCACGCGGTTCGTTTCGAACGACAATTTGGGAGGAATTGAAGAAATGTTTTCGCATGTCATGATCGGCACCAACGACCTCGAAAAGGCCAAGGCGTTCTACGACGCGTTGCTCGGCACGCTCGGCGTGCGGCCGGCCAAGGTCGATGGCCACCGGATCTTTTACTTCACCAAGACCGGCGTGTTCTCGGTGACCAAGCCGATCAACGGTCAGGCCGCCACGCCTGCCAATGGCGGCACCATCGGCTTTGCGGCAGATTCACCCGAACAGGCCGACGCATGGCATGCGGCCGGTATCGCCAATGGCGGCACCACCTGCGAAAATCCGCCGGGTGTTCGCGAAGGCGCAGGCGGCAAACTCTACCTCGCCTATCTGCGCGATCTCGACGGCAACAAGATCTGCGCCATGCACCGGATGCCGGCGTAGCTTCCCTTCTCCGTCATGGCCGGGACATCTGCGCGAAGACGCGCTTCGCGCTTTTGTCCCGAGCATGACGAGCCAGTTACTTTGACCACGCATTGCAGCGCAATCGAAGGAGCCCGGACCATGAATCGATTTGTCAACTCGTTGGCTGCAGCCGTCACCCTATTCGCAGCTACCTCGCTGCCGGCCCATGCAGAACTCGATGTCGCCCAACTGAAGAAGGCGATCCAGGCCTCGATCGAAAGCGATTATCCAAAGCTCGACACCCTCTACAAGGATATCCACGCCCACCCGGAGCTTGCCTTTCAGGAAGTGAAGACCGCCGCCAGGCTCGCCGCGGAAATGCGCGCGCTTGGCTTCGATGTCACCGAGAACGTCGGAAAGACCGGGCTGGTCGCGATTTACAAGAATGGCGATGGCCCCACCATCATGGTGCGCACCGAACTCGATGCGCTGCCCATGGAGGAAAAGACCGGACTCGATTATGCGAGCCGCGACAAGGCCAACTGGAACGGGCGGGAAGTGTTCGTCGCCCATAGCTGCGGTCACGACATCCACATGGCGAGCTGGGTCGGAACGGCAAAGACGCTGCTTGGCCTGAAAGACCAGTGGCGCGGCACGCTGATGTTCATCGCCCAGCCGGCGGAAGAAATCGTGGCCGGCGCCCGGGCCATGCTTGCGCATGGCCTGTTCACGCGCTTTCCCAAGCCCGACGTCGCCTTTGCCCTGCATGCGGGCCCATTCTCTCATGGCACGGTCTTCTATCGTACCGGGGTCGGCACGTCTGCCGCCGACAGCCTCGAGGTGACATTCCACGGCCGTGGCGGTCATGGCTCGGCGCCGCACACGACCGTCGATCCCGTTACGATTGCGGCGCGGTTCATCGTCGACGTACAAAGCGTGATCAGCCGGGAAAAGGATCCAACTGAATTCGGCGTCGTGACCATCGGCGCCATTCACGGCGGCACCGCTGGGAATATCATTCCCGACTCCGTGCAGCTCTCCGGCACCATTCGCTCCTTCAAGCCAGAGGTTCGTGCCAAACTGCATGCTGGGATCGAACGAACGGCAAAGGCCGCCGCCGCCATGTCAGGCGCACCCGCGCCCGATATCAAGATCGCCGAGGGCACCAAGCCGGTCATGAACGATCCCGATGTGGTCGCCACCGCTGCTGAAGCGTTGAAGACGGTATTTGGCGACAAGTTCAGGGTTTCGCCGCCGGGGACCGCCAGCGAGGATTTCTCCGAATACGCCGGCGCCGGCGTGCCATCGATGATGTTCAACATCGGCGTCTATGACCAGGAACGCATCGACGCAGCACGCAACGGCGGGCCACCGATACCGTCCAATCATTCGCCGCTGTTCGCACCGGTGCCGAGGCCGACCATCGAAACCGGCATCACCGCGATGACGCTTGCGGTGCTCAGCGCGTTCGACCAGAAGGCGCGGCGGAAGTAAGAAGCGGCCGCGGCGCCGCTTCCCATGAGACGGAAAATCACGTCCGTCCGCTCGCGCTTGTACAAGCCCCTTCCCGCCGTCTACATTGCCGGCCAACGAGCCGAGCGCGCGTCCGCGGGATCCACGATCCCTGCGCCAATGGGAGGAAATAATCCATGAAACACGCCTACATCCCGCGAACGACGACCTACAATCTCAATCCGGGCGAGGAACTGAACGATTTGCGCATGTCGGACGAGGTCCGGCCGCTGTACGAGCACGTCAAAAAATTCATCCGCGAAACCGTCGATCCGATGTCGGTCGAGTTCATGCGGCTTGGCGAGGCCAAGAAGGATCGCTGGAGCTTTACGCCGGAGCAGCTCGCGGTGCTGCAGAAGGCCAAGGACAAGGCCAAGGAAGAAGGGCTCTGGAACTTCTTCCTGCCCGATGCCGAGACCGGCGAAGGCCTGAAGAATCTCGACTACGCCTATATCGCGGTGGAGCTGGCGAAGAATCCTCTGGCCTCGGAGACCATGAACTGCTCGGCGCCGGACACCGGCAACATGGAAGTGTTGGAGCGCGTCGGCACCAAGGCGCAGAAGGAGAAATGGCTGAAGCCGCTGCTGGCCGGCGAGATCCGCTCGGCCTATGCGATGACCGAGCCGAACGTCGCCTCCTCCGATGCCAAGAACATCTCGACCACGGCAAAGCTCGTCGGCGACGAATGGGTGATCAACGGCGAAAAGTATTACATCTCCGGCGCCGGCGATCCGCGCTGCAAGATCATGATCGTGATGGTGAAGACCAATCCCGACGCACCGCCGAGCAAGCAGCAATCGCAGATCCTGGTGCCGATCGACACGCCCGGCGTGGAAATTCTCGGGCCGATGCACGTGTTCGGCCACGATCACGCGCCGCGCGGCCACATGCACTTGCGCTTCAACAATTGCCGGGTGCCGAAGGAGAACATTCTGCTCGGCGAAGGCCGCGGCTTCGAAATCTCGCAGGTCCGTCTAGGGCCGGGCCGCATCCATCACTGCATGCGTACCATTGGCAAGGCGGAAAAGGCGCTCGACCTGATGGTGTCGCGCGGCCTCACCCGTGAAGCCTTCGGCAAGAAGATCGCCCATCTCGGCGGCAATCTGCAGATCATCGCACAGGCGCGCTGCGAGATCGAGGCGATGCGGCTGATGGTGCTGAAGGCCGCGAAAGCCATGGACGTGCTCGGCAACAAGGAGGCCCGGATCTGGGTCAGCATGGTGAAGGCCATGGTGCCGGAGCGCACCTGCAAGATCATCGATCAGGCGATCCAGATGCACGGCGCCACCGGCATTTCGCAATGGAGCCCGCTCGGCGAAATGTACCAGGACGTCCGCCACCTCCGCTTCGCCGACGGCCCGGATGAAGTGCACTGGATGGTGGTCGGCCGGCACGAGCTGAGCATGCCGTAGGGTTGTGCTGGGCGTCCCATCGGCAATCCCCGTGGGGCGGCCCCCACACCCCGGCCCTCCCCCTCAAGCGGGAGAGGGAGTTCGAGCGCGCCGCGTTGCCGCCAGCGTGGTCGCCATTGGCCACCCTCGCTTGTTCTTTGTGGATTCAGATCGCGCTGCAAACGGCGCAGCGCCCCCTCTCCCGCTTGCGGGGGAGGGTTGGGGTGGGGGTGCATCCGCATAATCGCTCGCAGTGAGTCGTGGGAAGGCGCTATGCACCCTGCCCCACCACACCTTGCGGCCGCGCAAAATGGTGGGCACGCTGCGCTTTGCCCACCCTACGCGGAGCTCCTTACATGCAATACGATCCCGGCGACCTCAAACCCCGCGAGCGCTACAAGGTGCTCACCTCCTTTGTGCTGCCGCGGCCGATCGCGTGGGTGACTTCGCTCGGTCCGACCGGCGTCGTCAACGCGGCGCCGTTCAGCTTCTTCAACGTGTTCTGCGAGGATCCGCCGCTCTGCATGTTCGCCGCGAATCTGCGACCCGACGGGCGCGTCAAGGACACCGTGATCAACATCCGGCGGACTAACGAGTTCGTGGTCAACATGACCGACGAGCCCCTGGCGCAAGCGATGCATGAATCCAGCGGCGATTTTCCGCCCGATATCGGCGAGCCGGACTATCTGAACCTCAAACTCGCGCCCTCAACCAAGATCGCCGCGCCGCGGCTCGCCGATGCGCCGTTTGCGATGGAGTGCAAGACCTGGAAGGAGATCGACGTCAACGGCGACCGGCTGCTGGTGATGGGCGAAGGCATCCACTTTCACATCCGCGACGAATTGTGGGACCACGCCGCGATGCGCGTGCACATGGAGCGCTATCATCCGATCGGTCGCATGTTCGCGGACCGCTACTGCCGTACGGATGACCGTGTGGTGTTTCCGCCGGCTGAGGGGACGAAGACGGCGGTGTAGACGTAGGATGGGTGGAGCGCAGCGATACCCATCAATACCGTTCGTGATGCTGATGGGTATCGCTTCGCTCCACCCATCCTACGGACTATGACGGCGGCCGGTGCGCGCGGAGGAAAGACCGGATCTGGCGCACCGCGAGCGGCACGCGCTCCTTCGGCTCCTTCCACGGAAACAAACTCACTTCGGCATTCGGCGCCAGCATCGCGCTTTCCATCGCGACCGCATAGGGATGCGCCGGGATATCGTCGGGCAGGATCAGCACCGGCGTCTGACATTGGCGGACGAAGTCGCGCGTCACCGTGAAGACGAAATCGGGGTTGGTGCGATACATCCGCGTCAGGAATTTTTCGGCCTGCTCCATCGTGATGTCGGGCCGGCGCTTTGTCAGCTCCGGCGCCCAGCCGGTCATGTTGTTGTTGTAAAACAGATCACGCATTTCGGGACGCGAGCCTGAAGGCATCGCCAGCACGGCGGCAACCACACGGTCCGGCGCACGCTTGATCAGATTCCAGATCAGGGGACCGCCGATGCAGAAACCCAGCACCATGAATTTTTCAAAGCCGAGGTGATCCATCAAGGCCAGTTGATCGTCGGTGTGGGAATCCCAGGGGCGGTCGATTTCAAGCGGACCGGAGGACTGGCCGGGCGGCGCGTTGCGCAGGTCGTAGGCGACGCAACGGTACTCGCCGCCGAATTCCTGGATGGCGTTGAACGGCGGATAATCGCCGGTGATGCCGGATATGTTCGAGTTCAGCCCGCCGCCGGCGATCAGGAGCAGCGGGAAGCCGGAGCCGGCTTCCTCATAATGGATACGAACGGCGCCTTTTTCGAAAAAGCTCATGGCGGTTTTCCCTCTTCCGGAGCTTTACGTCTTGGCGGGCTCGCCGATCTTGTCCTGCGTCTTCGTATCGAAATCGCTGGCCTCGTGCCGCTCGTGCAACTGGCTGGCCGGATCGCCGGAGATGCGATTGACCATGCGCCCGCGCTTCACCGCCGGACGCTTGGCGATCGCGTCGGTCCAGCGCTGCACATTCTTGTACTCGTGCACCGACAAAAATTCGCCGGCGCCATAGACCAGACCTTTTGCCAATGCGCCGTACCACGGCCATGTAGCCATGTCGGCGATCGTGTAGTCCTTGCCTGCGAGAAACTCGTTGTCGGCCAGGCGCCGATCGAGCACATCGAGCTGGCGCTTCACCTCCATCGCGTAGCGGTCGATGGCGTATTCGATCTTGGTCGGCGCATAGGCATAGAAATGGCCAAAACCGCCGCCGAGAAACGGCGCGCTGCCCATCTGCCAGAACAGCCATGACAGGCACTCCGCCCGCGCCTCGCCGCCGGCCGGCAGGAACGCGCCGAACTTTTCGGCCAGATGCATCAGGATCGCGCCTGATTCAAACACCCGGATTGGCGTCGGTCCGCTGCGATCCATCAGCGCAGGGATCTTCGAGTTCGGATTGACCGAGACAAAGCCGCTGCCGAACTGGTTGCCGTCGATCTTGATCAGCCAGGCGTCGTATTCGGCGCCGCTGTGACCGGCGGCGAGCAGTTCCTCGAACATCACGGTGACCTTGACGCCGTTCGGCGTCGCCAGCGAATAGAGCTGGAACGGATGGCGGCCGACAGGCAACTCCGCCTCATGCGTGGGGCCCGCGATCGGACGATTGATGGCGGCGAAGCGGCCGCCGCTTTCCTTGTTCCAGGTCCAGACTTTTGGCGGGGTGTATTCGGCGGGATCGTTGACGGGGGCGTCGGTCATTTCTTTTTATCTCCGGAGCCGCAGGGTGGGCAGAGGCGCGCCTGCGCCATGCCTACCACGCAAATGTGCGTGTTGAATATGGTGGCCACACTCCGCTTTGCCTACCCTACAGATCTACGTGATGGGCCCCGGCCGCAGGTGTACTCGGAGCAATGCTTCTGTGGCTGGCGTAGTCGAGATCGGCCATAATGGATGGATCGCTACAGCAGAGATCCTCCAGATGCTCCCATCACAGCGCGCCTTGTTCGAGATACCGCGCCAGATTTGCTACCTCAATGCCGCCTCCTACAGTCCGCTGCCGCTTCGAACCCTGGAGGCCGGGCGCGCCGCGGTTCTCCGCAAGGGCACACCGTGGACGCTCGAGGCCTCCTTCGCCAGCCAGCAGAATGAGCGCGCGCGCCTTGCTGCCGCCCGGCTGATCAATGCCGAGGCTTCCGATATCGCGCTGACCCCCTCGGTCAGTTACGGCGTTGCGACCGCCGCGAAGATACTGCCGATCGCCCGCGGCACGCGCGTGATCGTGCTGGAAAACGATCACTCCTCGCCGGTGCTCGAATGGCAGACCCGGGCCGAGGCGGAAGGGTTTTCCGTCGAGACGGTTCGGCAACCTGACGATGGCGACTGGACGTCGGCGGTGCTTGCCGCGATCGAACGATCCAGCGCCCCGCCGGTCAGCCTGGCCTCGATCTCATCGGTGCACTGGTCGGACGGCGGCCTAATCGATGTCGAGAAGGCCGGCGCGGCGCTACGGCGACAGGGCGCTGCCTTCCTTGTCGACGCGACGCAGAGCACCGGCGTGCTGACGACCGACGTGAAGCGCCTTGACCCGGATTTCGTTATCTTCCCGACCTATAAATGGCTGCTCGGCCCTTACGGCCGCGCCTTTCTCTATGTTGCAAAACGCCATCAAGGCGGAATCCCGCTGGAGCAGACCGCGTCCGGCCGCCGCAACGTGCGCGCCGAGAACGCGGTCTATTTCACCGACCCCAGTTACGTCGGCGATGCCCGTCGCTACGACATGGGCGAACGCGATTATTTCATCTCGATGGAGATGGCCTCGATCGGCATGGAGATGATGGTCGAATGGGGAGCGCCCGCCATCGAGCAACGGCTCACGATGCTGACGGAGCGGATCGCGGCGGGCGTGCGCGACACCGGCGTCAGCGTGCCCGAGCTTGGTCTGCGCAGCCCTCATATTTTGAGCCTCGCGTTCAAGGGCGGGATACCGGCAGGATTGATCGAGGGAATGGCAAGCGAGGGCGTCTATGTCGTGCCGCGCTTGGGACGGATGCGCGTCTCGCCGCACGTCTATAATGACGAAGCTGACGCTGACCGGTTCGTTGAGGTGTTGGCGCGGCGGCTGCGCGGCTGACTTGTAGGGTGGGCAAAGCGCAGCGTGCCCACCTCCAATGTTCGGCTCGTGATGGTGGGCACGCTTCGCTTTGCCCACCCTACGGGAGCTTATGACGCCGCCATCTTGCGCGGCGCTTCCGCTCCCTCCATCACAAAGCCCTCATAGCTCCTGGCAGCCACATCGTTGCAGATCTGCCGGTAGGGCCCGACGCCGCCGATATAGGGCATGAAGATGCGCGGCTTGCCGGGGACGTTGGCGCCCATGTACCAGGAATTGGCCTGAGGATAGAGCGTGGTGGCGGCCACCTCGTTGACGTGGGAAACCCACTTATCCTCCGCGTCGACCGTCGCCTCCATCGTGTCGAGGCCGCGGTCGCGCATATAGGCCATGCAGTCGGTGATCCAGTCGACATGCTGCTCGATCGAGACGATCATGTTCGACAGCACCGATGGGCTGCCGGGGCCGGTGATGACGAACAGATTGGGAAAGCCGGCGCTCATCAGGCCGAGATAGGTGCGCGGGCCCGCGGCCCATTTTTGATTGAGCGTCTGCCCGCCGCGGCCCCTGATGTCGATCTTCGCCACCGAGCCCGTCATCGCGTCAAAGCCGGTCGCGAGCACGAGTGCATCGACTTCGTAATCCCTGCCCGCCACGCGCACGGCGCTTTCCGTGATCTCTTCGATCGGATTCGATTTGATGTCGACCAGCGTCACGTTCGGGCGGTTGAAGGTCGCGAAATAATCCGTGTCGATGCAGATGCGTTTGGAGCCGATCGGATGGTTGTTTGGCTGCAACAGCATCGCCGTTTCCGGGTCTTTGACGATCT
Source organism: Bradyrhizobium sp. WYCCWR15520 (assembly GCF_056174665.1). Taxonomy (NCBI): domain Bacteria; kingdom Pseudomonadati; phylum Pseudomonadota; class Alphaproteobacteria; order Hyphomicrobiales; family Nitrobacteraceae; genus Bradyrhizobium; species Bradyrhizobium sp. WYCCWR15520. Next base: position 55,909 of record NZ_JBWBWM010000010.1, on the reverse strand, counting down.
CGGCGATTTTTTCGCGGACAAAATCGGCGGCGGTGTCGTTGGCGGCCTTGTCGAGTGCGAGGTTGTTGTAGACCGACATAAAGGTGAGCCCGCCGCGATTCCAGCGCGCCTCGTATTTCGCGCGGCGCTCGTCGCCGCCGTCATCGAGCGCGCCGCGGTCCGGCATCTCGGTATAGATGCCGTTCTTCGCGACTTCGCGCGCAAAGCGCCTGATCTCGGGATAGTTGTCGCGAAACTTCTGCCGCTCTTCCTGCGTCAGCGGCGCATTGCGGGCGGGAATGGAAAAGTTCGCCGTGCGCTGGAATACCGTGAGCTGGCTCGCCTGCTCGGCGATGACGGGTACCGACTGGATGCCCGATGATCCCGTGCCGATCACGCCGACGCGCTGGCCCGTGAAATCGACTTCCTCATGCGGCCAGTGGCCGGTGTGATAGACCCGGCCCTGGAAGCGATCGAGGCCCTTGATGTCAGGCATCCGCGCGTTCGACAGGCAGCCGGTGGCGAGCACGACGAATTTCGCCGTCACTCGCTTGCCGTCGGAGGTCGAGACCGACCAGAGATTGGTTGCCTCGTCGAACGCGGCGCGCTCGACGCGGGTATTGAACTGGATGTCCCTTCGCAAACCGAAGCGATCGGCGACGTGATTGGCGTATTTCAAAATCTCGGGCTGCGGCGCGTAACGCTCGCTCCAGTCCCATTCCTGTTGCAGCTCTTCCGAAAACGAATAGGAGTACTGCATGCTCTCGACGTCGCAGCGCGCACCGGGATAGCGGTTCCAGTACCAGGTGCCGCCGACGCCCGAGCCCTGCTCGTAGACCCGCGCCGTCATTCCCTGCCCGCGCAACCGGTGCAGCATATACATGCCGGCAAAGCCCGCACCGACCACGACGACGTCGTAGCTCTCGGACGATTTGGCGGTAACGGAAGGCGTGGCGGACATGAAGGCTCCCTGAAAGATTATCTGTTTGCCCGTCAGCATTCTCTCGATAGCGTCAAAGCGCAAGACGCAAATCGGCGGCATGGCATTGCATATTTTGCGCGGTGGAATGTTTGCTCCTCATGGCAAGGGGCAAGGCCGCTTGGCATGCAAGCCTCCGATGGGCTAGCGTCTCGCGGAAAGCCGAGCGGCAATCTGGAATGCTGCCACCGGGAGGACAAGCCATGAAATCGCCGATCTGCGACATGCTGGGTATAGAATTCCCCCTGCTCGCCTTCAGCCATTGCCGCGACGTGGTGGCCGCCGTCAGCCGCGCCGGCGGGTTTGGCGTGCTGGGCGCGACTGCGCATTCGCCTGAAACCATCGAGCAGGAACTGAAATGGATTGACGACCACGCCGACGGCAAGCCGTACGGACTCGACGTGCTGATTCCCGAGAACATTTCGACCGCGGGTGAAAAGGACGTCACCTGGAAGAGCCTGGAAGCGCGTATCTCGCCGCAGCATCGCGACTTCACCCGCAACCTCCTGAAGAAATACGGCGTCGAATTGACAACGACCAATGTCGCCGACAACCAGCCGCAGCCGTTCGACGCGCAGCGCGCACTCGATGTGCTCGAGGTCTCTTTCCGTCACCCGATCAAGCTGATCGCGAACGCGCTCGGCGTGCCGCCGAAGCAGATGATCGACATGGGCCGCAAGCATGGCGTGCCGGTTGCGGCGTTGGTTGGTTCGAAAGAGCACGCGCTGCGACAGGTCGCAGCCGGTGTCGATATCTTGGTGGCGCAAGGCACCGAGGCCGGCGGCCATTGCGGCGAGGTCTCGACCATGGTGCTGGTGCCCGAAGTGATCAAAGCGATCAGGCCGGTGCGCGACGTGCCGGTGCTGGCCGCGGGCGGCATCATGACGGGGCGGCAGATGGCGGCGTGCATGGCGATGGGCGCGGCCGGCGCCTGGACCGGATCGGTGTGGCTGGCGACGGTGGAATCTGAGACCACGGAAATCTTCCGCGAAAAGATGATCGCAGCCTCCTCGCGCGATGCGGTGCGCTCCAAGGGTCGTACCGGCAAGCCGGCGCGGCAATTGCGCTCGGTATGGACGGATGCGTGGGACCGCGGACCGGACAGCCCCGGCGCGTTGCCGATGCCGCTGCAAAGCATCATCAGCCGCGACGCCTTCAACTCGATCGACCGCGCGGCCGCCGCCGGCAATGCGCAGGCGCGCGATCTCGTCAGCTACTTTGTCGGACAGGGCGTCGGCCTGATCGACAGCGTGAAATCCGCCGGCGCGGTGGTGCAGGAGTTCAAGGAAGATTTTGCCGATGCGGTGGAGCACATGAATATGCTGATGGAGGAGTGATTGCGAAACTCCCGTAGGGTGGGCAAAGCGAAGCGTGCCCACCACCTCCCAGCAAGACGCTAGATGGTGGGCACGGCGCTACGCGCCTTTGCCCACCCTACGGATTTGAATGTCCAGAAAGCGAAACAAGAAAAAATGCCAAGCACTTCCCTCCCCGAAGACCGCATTCCCGTCATCGTCGGCGTCGGCGAAATCGTCGACCGGCCCAAGGATATCGCTGATGGCCTCGAGCCGATGGCACTGCTCGAACTGGCGGTGCGGCGCGCGGAAGCCGATAGTGGCGCAAAGCTGCTTGGCGATCTCGGCTCGCTCGATGTGGTCAATTTCCTGAGCTGGCGCTACCGCGATCCGGAGAAGCAGCTCGCCGCGCGGCTCGGTGCCAGCCCGGCCCATTGCTATTACGGGCCGGTCGGGGGCGAGAGCCCGATCCGCTACATTCACGAAGCGGCGCAACGCATCGCGCGCGGCGAGTGCAGCGTGGCCGCGGTCTGCGGCGCGGAAGCGCAATCGACCGCGACCAAGGCCGAGCGCGGCGGCATCTCGCTGCCGTGGACGCCGTTCGCCCATGACGTCGAGGAGCCGAAGCGCGGCGCGGCGTTTCAGAAACCGATGGCGGTGAAGCTCGGCGTATTCAGGCCGATCACCGTCTACCCCCTGTATGAATCCGCCACCTCGGCGCATTGGGGCCAGACGCCGCGCGAGGCGCTGGCGGAGTCCGGGGCGCTTTGGTCGACCTACTCGAAGGTTGCATCTGAGAATGAAAATTCATGGCTAAAGAGGCGTTTTGCGCCGGACGAAATCACCACGCCAACGCCCGAGAACCGGCTGATCGCCTGGCCCTATACAAAGCTGATGGTGGCCAATCCAACCGTGAACATGGGCGCCGCGGTCCTGCTGACGTCGCTCGCAAGAGCGCGCGCGGCCGGCGTGCCCGAGCAGCGGCTGATCTATCCGCTCGGCGGCGCCTCGGCGGAAGAGCCGCGCGATTACCTCGTGCGCGATCAGTTTTATGAGAGCCACCCGCAGAACGCCGTGCTGAAGGCGGTGATGGACCTCGTCGAGGGCGATGGCAAAAAGTTCGACGCGATCGAACTCTATAGCTGCTTTCCCTGCGTGCCCAAGATGGCGCGTCGGACGCTGGGTTTGGGTGCCGGCGTGCAGCCGACGGTGACTGGTGGCCTCACCTTTTTCGGCGCGCCGCTCAACACCTACATGACGCATGCGGCGGTGGCGATGGTGCGGAGCCTGCGTAAGGGCGGCAAGCTCGGCCTGCTTTACGGCCAGGGCGGCTTTGTTACCAAGCATCACGGCCTGGTGCTGTCGCGCGAGGCGCCGAAAGAGACTCTCAAACAGGACACCAGCGTCCAGGCCGAGGCCGACCGCAACCGCGGCAGGGTACCGGAGTTCGTCACGGAGGCCTCGGGCAAGGGCAAGGTCGAGAGCTTCACCGTGATCTACAAGGCCAAGGGCGACGTCGAGCATGGCGTAGTGATGCTGCGCACCGAGGCCGACGCGCGGGCGCTGGCCCGCATCCCCGCCAATGACGAGAAGACGCTGAAGCATTTGCTGAACATGGACCAGACGCCGGTGGGGACGGTCGGCGCGATCGTCGCCGCTGATGATGGCGTGCTGGAGTGGCGGGTGAGCTGACGGTCCTGCTCCGTCATGACCGGGCTTGTCCCGGCCATCCACGTCTTTGGCGCCACACGCAAGTAAGACGTGGATGCCCGGGACAAGCCCGAGCATGACGAAGGAGTAACTCTGCCCCTCCCCTATTTTGGAAGCCGCGCCGCCCCTACGCCGCCCGCACCGTATCGAGGAACTTGCCGACCTCGAGCTTGAGGCGATTGCTGTTGGCGGAGAGCGACTGCGCCGCTGAGAGCACCTGCGCGGAGGCTGAGCCGGTCTCGCCGGCGCCGCGCTGCACGTCGGTGATGTTGGCGGAGACCTGCTGGGTGCCTTCGGCCGCCTGCTGCACGTTGCGAGAGATTTCCTGAGTGGCGGCGCCCTGCTCTTCCACGGCGGCCGCGATCGTCGAAGCGATCTCGGCCAGCCGTTCGATGGTGCCGCTGATCTCCTTGATCGCACTGACCGACTCCTGGGTGGCGCCCTGGATGCCGGTGATCTGCTGGCCGATCTCGCCGGTGGCCTTGGCGGTCTGCTCGGCCAGCGCCTTTACCTCCGACGCCACGACAGCAAAGCCGCGGCCAGCTTCGCCGGCGCGCGCCGCCTCGATGGTGGCGTTGAGCGCCAACAAATTGGTTTGCCCGGCGATGGTGTTGATGAGTTCGACGACGTCGCCGATGCGGGCCGCCGCCTTCGACAATTCGCTGACGCGATCGTTGGTGACGCGGGCCTGGTCGACGGCCTCGCCGGCCATCCGCGCCGATGCCTGCACCTGACGGCTAATCTCGTTGACGGAAGAGGACAGCTCTTCCGTCGCTGAAGCAACCGATTGGACATTGGTGGACGCCTCTTCCGAGGCCGCGGCCACCATGGTCGTCACCTGCTGGGCGCGTTCGGCGGTTGCCGTCAGCGTGCTGGCAGAGGCTTCGAGCTCGGTGGACGCCGACGAGACGGTTTCGACGATCTCGCCCACGGCTGCTTCGAAGCCAGCAGCAAGCTTCATCATCTCTGCCTTGCGCTGCGCGGCGGTTTGCTTTTCGATCGCCTGCTGCTCGGCTTTCAGGCGCTCGACTTCGAGTCCATTCACCTTGAACACTTCAACGCTCCGGGCCATCTCGCCAATCTCGTCGCGGCGGTGCATGCCGGGAACATCCGTCGAAAAATCATTTCGAGCGAGGATCTCCATTGCGGCCTTCAGACGCACAATCGGCCGGGACATCCCACTGATGCCGATCCACATCCCCCCGACAAGGCTGAGCAAAAGTCCCGCACCGGCCGAAATCAGCACGGTATTGATTGAGGCGCTGGCTTCGAGGGTCATGGCATCTGCCACTCTCTTCGAATCGGCGAGCAGATCGTCGACCAGTTTGACTTGACCTGCGATCGCGCTTTCCATCAATGGCACGCATTCCGCCTTGAGGCGTGCGGCGGCCTTCATGTTTTCTTCCGGCGTCGTAGTTGTAGCCGCATACTCGATCGCCGGGCCACAGGCTGCGAAGGCAGTGTCGAACCTTGCAAGAACCGACTGAATCGCGGAGGCCTTCTCGGGCATGTTCTTCATCACGTCGGCCATGCCGGCTTTGTAATCTTTCTCGCTTTCCCTGGTTTGAGCGAGGTATCTGGCGTTGCCTGCGTCCGTTGTCTCGACTGCAAGCTGAAATGCCCCTGAAATATAGCTCTCGGCGCGGCGGCCCATGCGCGTTGCCAGAGTCGTGTATTTATCGACCCGCGTTACGATATCGTTGCTCGCGTCGTCCATTGCTCGCATGCGATGGGCCGCAAAGAGCGTTTCTCCGACCATCACGATACCCAGGAAGGCCACGATCAGACCGATCTTTACGACAATCTTGAGACTATCGAGCCAGGACATTTCACACTCCAATTCTGTTCGAAGCTGACCAATTGCAAAGTGAACAGCCATCCGTAATGGAATTGGGCAAAACCACCGAAGCACTGGACCCAACGCGTTACGGTGCTCTAGTCCCAGATGGTCGTTTGGCCATAGGGATCGATGACCTTCCCCACCACACGCAGATGGCGGGATCTCACTGATGAAGCACCGGGCCAGAGAATTGGACGAGCTGGTTCATGGCGGACGAAGGAGCTCCTGTGGCGGCATCACCACAGAGCGGCACTCATACGCGCAAGGATTCCATGCGATGGCTAACCAGCATCTAAAGCGGCACGGTCCGGGAACTCGTAGTATTACGGAAGCGCGGCACGCTTTATCGCCGTCATGATGGGTCATCCGTCTGCTTGCGTGCCGCCGACAACGTCTGCTGCGGCGTTTCGCCGAACAGTTCGCGGTACAACGCGGTGAACTCGCCCATGTGCCAGAAGCCATTCGTGAGCGCGACCGCCTTGATCGATTGCGGCGGAGTTCCGTGCACCAGTTGTTGCCGCACATTCCACAGCCGCCGCAGCCGCATGTAGCGATGCATACTCATGCCGCGAATCGCAACCACGGCATTATGCAGCGTCCGTACCGAGACCCCGAGTTGCCGCGCCACGTCGGCGCTGTACAACGTCTTGCCGATGCTGTCGGCCACGAACTCGTCGAGCTTCCGAACCAGCGCCAGATAGTGGCTAAGACTCAGGCGCTTGGCTTCGGGTGTGGGCGATGCCGCAGCCATCGCCAGATCGACGGCCTGCAGGAGCGATTCTTCCACGTGCTCGATCACGTTCGGCTGTGCGAAAGTATTGGGCGAATGCGAAGCGAGCGTCAGGGCATCGCGAACCGTCGCCCGCAGCGTTTCGCATTTGTCCGGCTGCGTCGCGATCAATTGAGCGCTATCGGCATCGCCCGGCCAGTCGCGATCGTCGATGGAAGCGAAATTCACAAGCGCGACCAGATTGGCCTGCTGCTCCACGATCTCACACGTCGCGGTACCCTTGACCAGGAGCACGGACGGCGCGCGGGCTTCAACGCCGTTGATGATCACCGAAGCCGCATCGTCCATCGTGAAGCCGAGGATCGCGCCGGTGGTGGAATACTGCATCTGCAGGATTCGCGGGAACGTCCGCTGCAGATAGACCGAGCAGGACTTCAGCTTCAACGAGGCAAAAGCGGCGGCGAAGTCCTTGGTGTCGATCGGAATGCTCTTGGCATCGCCCAGTCCTTCGATGCTCTGAAAACGATCGACGTCCAGAGACCGGCAAACCTTTACGAACTCAGACTCAACTAGTTCATCAAGCAACGACACGCGGCGGTCATCCGAGCCATCGGTAGCGATCATTGGCAGATCTTCTGGCACCAGACCTTTTGACATCAAATCGTCACGATGCCTTTGCGTCTTACCACTTTTTCCCGATTACGGAAGTTCGCCCGCAACAATTGGCCCCAGTTTCGCTCAGAGCGATTGGTCGGCGCCTGCCGCAATCGCAATTTCACGATCTAGGGATGTCTCCTGCTTCTCTTGCAGCCAAAAGCCGGCTGCTTGGCAGTTCGCGTTTCCGATTCGAAGCGTCTGCGGTCGCGAAGCCGGCATGAGAAACCGGCTTCCGACCGAACAATCAGGACGGACTCAGGCCGCCCGCACCGAGTCTAGGAAGCGGCCGACCTCGAGCTTGAGGCGGTTGGAATCGCCCGAGAGCGATTGCGCCGCCGCAAGCACCTGCGAGGACGCCGATCCGGTTTCGCTGGCGCCGCGCTGCACGTCGGTAATGTTGGACGACACCTGCTGGGTACCCGTCGCCGCCTGCTGCACGTTGCGGGAGATTTCCTGTGTCGCGGCGCCCTGCTCTTCCACGGCGGCCGCGATCGTCGACGAGATCTCCGACAGTTTTTCAATCGTGCCGCTGATCGCCTGGATGGCGTTCACGGACTCCTGGGTGGCGGCCTGAATGCCGGTGATCTGTTGCCCGATCTCGCCGGTGGCTTTCGCGGTCTGCTCGGCCAATGCCTTGACCTCGGAGGCCACGACGGCGAAGCCGCGGCCGGCCTCTCCGGCGCGCGCCGCCTCGATGGTGGCATTGAGCGCCAACAGGTTGGTCTGGCCCGCGATGGTGTTGATCAGCTCGACGACGTCGCCGATGCGGGTTGCCGCCTTCGACAGTTCGCTGACGCGGTCATTGGTGACGCGCGCCTGGTCCACGGCGTCATTGGCCATCCGCGCCGATTCCTGGACCTGGCGGCTGATCTCGGTAACGGACGACGCCATCTCCTCGGTGGCCGACGCCACCGACTGCACATTGGTCGAAGCTTCCTCGGAAGCCGCCGCGACGGTGGTCGCGAGTTCCTGCGCGCGTTCCGCGGTCGCCGTGAGCGTGCCCGCCGAAACCTCGAGCTGGCTGGACGCCGACGACACGGTCTCGACGATGCGGCCGACCGCGGCCTCGAAATCGTCGGCCATCTTAATCATGTCCGCCTTGCGGCTTGTCGCCGTACGGGTCTCGGCCTCGCGCTGTTCGGCCTCCAGCGTCTTTTGGGCGACGGCATTGCTCTTGAACACCTGCACCGCCTTGGCCATCTCGCCGATCTCGTCGCTGCGTCCGACACCGGGCACCTCGACGGCAAGGTTGCCGCTGGCGAGATCGTTCATCGCAACGGTCATTCGCTGCAGCGGAGCGGTGACGCTCCGCGCCACGAAGACCGACACCACGAGCGTAAACAGCAGGATCACACCCGCCACGATCAGGGAGCGTTGGGTCGAAGCCCAAGTCTGCGCCGTCAGGTCGTCGATATACACGCCGGTGCCGACGACCCAGTTCCATGGCGCGAAGCCGACCACATAGGACAGCTTCGGTTGCGGCTTGTCGAAACCGGGCTTGGGCCATTCATAGGGAACGAAGCCGGAGCCTGCTTTTTTGACGGTATTGACGAAATCGACGAACAGCATTTTGCCATTCGGGTCCTTGAAGGCCGACAGATCATTGCCGTTCATCTCCGGCTTGATCGGATGCATCACCATCTTCGGATGCATGTCGTTGATCCAGTAATAGTCGTTGTTGCCGTAGCGGAGCGCGCCGATCCGCGCCATCGCCCGCTTCTGCGCGTCCGCGTCCGAAACGCCACCCTTCTGTACCGCGGCGTGCTCTTCCTTGATGATGCCGAGCGCGAGGTCGCCGAGGTGCCGCAGCTCGATCTGCTTCTGCTGATTGAGGCTCGACGCCATTTCCCGCGAGTCGAGGAAGGCGATGCCCACGAGCCCGACGAAACCGAGGCAGATGAGGGCATAGATCTTTCGGCCAACCGTCATCCTGGCCCGACGTATTATTGCAAACATGCTTGAATCTCCACGCGACGACGAAGGTCGTCCGCCCCATTGCACGGAATCGTATAGGTTAGCCGCTTTCTACCCGTTAATTTTGTAATCAGTAGATATACGGTGTTTTATTAACCGGGGCGCTGCGCGGTCAGGCGGCCTCAGGCCGCCCGCACTGAATTGAGGAACTTGCCGACTTCGAGCTTGAGGCGGTTCGAGTCCGTCGACAGCGATTGCGCTGCCGAAAGCACCTGCGAAGAGGCCGAGCCAGTCTCGCTGGCGCCGCGCTGCACGTCAGTGATGTTGGACGAGACCTGCTGGGTGCCGTGAGCGGCTTGCTGCACATTGCGGGAGATTTCCTGCGTCGCCGCGCCCTGCTCTTCCACTGCCGCGGCAATGGTCGAGGAGATTTCCGACAGCCTTTCGATGGTGCCGGTGATCTCCCTGATCGCGCCGACGGACTCCTGGGTCGCGGCCTGAATGCTGGAAATCTGCTGACCTATCTCGCCGGTGGCTTTCGCCGTCTGTTCCGCGAGCGCCTTCACTTCAGACGCCACGACCGCAAAACCGCGGCCGGCCTCGCCGGCACGCGCCGCCTCGATGGTCGCGTTGAGCGCCAGAAGATTGGTCTGGCCGGCGATGGTGTTGATGAGTTCGACGACGTCGCCGATGCGAGCAGCCGCCTTCGACAATTCGCCGACGCGATCGTTGGTTTGACGGGCCTGGCCGACGGCCTCGCTCGCCATCCGCGCCGATTCCTGAACCTGGCGGCTGATCTCATTTACCGAAGAGGAGAGCTCTTCGGTGGCGGAGGCGACCGACTGCACGTTGGTCGAAGCTTCTTCCGAAGCCTCCGCCACCACGGTGGTCAGTTCCTGCGAGCGCTCGGCGGTCGATGTCAGCGTGACGGCGGAGGCTTCGAGTTCGGTCGAGGCCGACGACACGGTTTCGACGATCTCGCCTACGGCCCGCTCGAAACCGTCGGCGAGCTGAACCATGTCGGCGCGGCGTTGTGCGGCAGCGCGGACTTCCGCTTCCTTCTGCTCACGCTCCATGCGGATCCGGGCGAGACCATTTTCCTTGAACACCAGGGCGGTCTTGGCAACGTCGCCGACCTCGTCGGCGCGCTCCGTGCCAGAAATGCCGATGTCGTATTTGCCGCCGGCAAGCTGCTGCAGCAACTCGACGACCGCCCGGATCGGCTTGGCAATGCCGTACTGACCGACCGCGAAGCCGAACCCGAGACCGAACACCACGCTTCCGACCGCGAGGATGACAAGCAGCCGCGACGCCGAGGCATATTCCTCTTCCGCGGCCTTGTTGTTTTCCATGACCCGCTGGTCAAGCCTGGTCGCCACTGCGCGGATAGCGAGCTGCAGCTCCTCTGCCGCAGCGCGGCTCTTCATCGTCGCATCCCGCAATGCTGCCGCTGACTGCGTCACCTCCACGGATTTGGCGGCGTCGACCGACTGAAGCGTCTGCTTCAGTTGCGACTGATAGGCGGAAAGCGCCGACCTGACGGCCGGCAGCAGCGCCTGCGTCTTCTCGTCAGTGGTCTTGCTCACTTCGGCAAGGCGCTCCTCGAGCTGCTTGAGCTGTTCATCAATCGAGGCGCGTGCAGACAACCTGTTTTCATCGCGAGGATCAAGGGCGCTGCGAAACTCGGCGCGGTTCATTGTCACCACATTGTTGTTGGCGCGGGTAGCCAGCAAGGCTCGTTCCGCCGATCGCGCCATGGTATTCGACTTTTCGCTCACCGAATGTAGCGAACTGATCCCGAGCCAAGCCATGATTCCCGTGATCAGCGACAGCACACAAATGATTGCCAATACTTTCGTGAGCACACGGAAATTCGCCAGAAACATCGGGGGGACCTCTTTGTCAGCGGCATTCAAAAAGCCTGTACAAAGGGTTTAAGCGGCGGCTCTTTATCCAATGTAAAGTTGACGCTCCGTAACTTTACGGAGCTTGCAAGCGCAATTACCGAAGCCAATATCGATTTGTTCCGGTTGTTGCTGGCGACACGAAGAAGTTTGAGCGAGCCGGCGCCCGCCCTCGAAAAGAAAAGCCCGGCCGCGAGGGCCGGGCCTTGAATTTTCCTGACGATGGAGGGATCAGGCGGCGCGCACCGAGCCGAGGAATTTGCCGACCTCGCGCTTGAGACGGCCGGAGTCGGACGACAGCGACTGCGCGGCTGAGAGCACCTGCGATGAGGCCGAACCGGTTTCGCCGGCGCCCCGCTGCACGTCGGTGATGTTGGCGGAGACCTGCTGGGTGCCTCGGGCGGCCTGCTGCACGTTGCGGGAGATTTCCTGGGTTGCGGCACCCTGCTCTTCCACGGCGGCTGCAATGGTCGAGGAAATCTCCGACAGCTTCTCGATGGTAGAGCTGATCGCCTGGATTGCCCCGACCGACTCTTCCGTCGCGGCCTGGATGCCGCTGATCTGCTGACCAATCTCGCCGGTCGCCTTCGAGGTCTGCTCGGCCAACGCCTTTACCTCAGATGCCACGACAGCAAAACCGCGACCGGCGTCGCCGGCGCGCGCCGCCTCGATGGTGGCGTTGAGCGCCAGCAGATTGGTCTGCTCGGCGATGGTGTTGATGAGTTCGACCACCGCGCCGATGCGAGCAGCGGCCTTCGACAATTCGCTGACGCGGTTATTGGTGGTGCGGGCCTGATCGACGGCCTCGTTGGCCATCCGCGCCGATTCCTGAACCTGACGGCCGATCTCGGTGATCGACGACGCCATCTCTTCGGTGGAGGAAGCCACCGACTGCACATTGGTTGAGGCTTCCTCGGACGCCGCCGCCACCATCGTGGTCAGTTCCTGGGCGCGTTCGGCGGTCGTCGTCAGCGTGCCGGCGGCGTTTTCGAGGTCGGTCGAGGCCGAAGACACGGTCTCCACGATGTTACCGATCGCGCCTTCGAAATCGTCGGCGAGCTTGATCATTTCGGCCTTGCGCCGCTGCGCCGCGGCCAGGTCCTGCTGGACCTTGGCTTCGGCTTCCTCGCGCGCCTTCTGCTCGGCGTTCTCGCGGATGACGGTTACGGTCTTGGCGAGGTCGCCGATTTCGTCGCCGCGGCCGGCGCCGGGAATTTCGACCTCGAGATTGCCGCCGGCCATCTCGCCCAGCGCACCGTTGAGGCGCGTCATCGGACGGGCGACGCCGAGGAAGGAGAACACCACGGAGGCGATCAGCGACGCGACAACAACGATCGCCATGATCAGGTTGATCTGGTTGGCACGCTCGGTGTCGGCCATGACCTCATCCTTCGAGATCTTGGCATCCTTCTGCGCGCCAGCCACCGTCGCTTCCATCAGATCGGCGACGTCAGCAGCGGCCTTGACGGTGCGGTTGGCGATGATTTCGCTCTTCGACTGCTCGGTCCTGACGGCCTCCTCATTGGCGGCGAGGAAGCGCTTCACGATCGAGGAAAGGTTGCTGACCACAACCAGCAGATCCCGGTCATCGGCTTCGCCACGCAGCTTGTTGAAAATGTCCTTGAGCGAGGCTTCGGTCTTTGCCATCTCCGTGACCAAACTGGCATCGCCGGTGGCGCCGAGCTTCCAGGCACCAGCTCGCAGCGCGTTCACCTTGCCATCGGCCTGAAACAGCAAACGCTCGATCTCGAGGCGGTTGTCCAGCTTTTGCATGGCCGGCAACTTCATCTGGGTATCGACCGCCTTGTTCCACTCCTCAGAGATGACCGAGCGCTTGTCGATCTGCGCCAGCAGCGTCATCTGCGCCTTCGCGAGATCTTCCACCGCTGCGGCAAAACCTTCCATCAAGGCCTTGGTCTTCTGGAGCTGTTCCTTGGCTTCCGGCCGCTGGGCCGTTGCCAGCGCAGCCTCCAGCTCCTTCACCGCGCTCGCCTTGTGGCGCTGCAGATCGGCAAGGGCCTTTTCGACTTGCGCAGGCGTTCTCGCCATTCGAACGTCGCCGGCGTCAAGCTGAATCTTGCGCAGGTCGATATGCGCGGCGAGCGCATTGTTCGCCACCTGCTGCGATCGGGTTGCGCGATCGCCGGCTTCCTCGATTTTCGTTTCGGTGACCATCTGGTTGGCCACCATGCCGATCGCCAGCAGGACGCCGACAGCCCCGGCCAAGCCCAGTTTGTTTCCGATACGGTTGAGCTTGATCATGTCGACGACCCCAAATTCTTCTGAAGCATTTTTCCGGAGGCGGAATTTGCGGCGCAAAGGAACCGGCAACCTCGCGCGCGAATCCCGGAGATGCCGGGGCAGCGTACCGGGGACCGGTTAATTTCCGCTTTCGTGCAACTACGGAATGTCCATCCGGGTTGCAACGCCAACGACTTCGCGCCACGCGCGAAAAGGCCGGGCCCCCTTGCCGGGAGCCAGGGCCTTCGTCTGCCGCCGGCCGGTTGTCAGGCTGCCCGGACCGACTCCAGAAACTTGCCGACCTCGAGCCGGAGACGGTTGCTATCGCCCGACAGCGACTGCGCCGCCGAGAGCACCTGGGACGAGGCTGCGCCGGTCTCGCTGGCGCCGCGCTGCACGTCGGTGATATTGCTGGAAACCTGCTGGGTGCCCCGCGCCGCCTGTTGCACGTTGCGGGAGATTTCCTGGGTCGCGGCGCCCTGTTCTTCCACGGCGGCCGCGATCGCCGAGGAGATCTCCGCCAGCCTTTCGATGGTGCCGCTGATTTCCTTGATCGCGCTCACGGACTCCTGGGTCGCGCCCTGAATGCCGGTAATCTGCTGGCTGATTTCGCCGGTGGCCTTTGCCGTCTGTTCGGCGAGCGCCTTGACTTCCGACGCCACGACCGCAAAGCCGCGGCCGGCATCGCCGGCGCGCGCCGCCTCGATGGTGGCGTTGAGCGCGAGCAAATTGGTCTGACCGGCGATGGTGTTGATGAGTTCGACCACGTCGCCGATCCGGCCCGCTGCCTTGGACAATTCGCTGACCCGGTCGTTGGTAACGCGGGCCTGGCCGACCGCGTCCGTCGCCATCCGCGCCGATTCCTGCACCTGACGGCCGATCTCGGTCACCGAGGAAGAAAGCTCCTCGGTCGCCGACGCCACCGACTGCACGTTGGCGGAGGCTTCTCCGGAGGCTGAAGCTACGGTCGATGTCAGCGTCTGCGACCGCTCGGCGGTCGCAGACAGCGTGCCGGCGGACGCCTCGAGCTGTGTTGACGCCGATGATACCGTCTGCACGATCTCGCCGATCATGCTTTCGAAATTGCGGGTAATGCTGTCGACCCGCCGGCCACGCTCGATCTTGGCTTCGGCGTCGGCGGCAGCGGCCTCGTCGGCGGTCTTCTTGGCGATCAGCGCTTGCTTGAACACCTGCAAGGTGTCGGCCATCGCACCGATTTCGGTCTTCTCGCCCTGATGCGGCACGTCGGCGCTCAGATCGCCATTGCCCAGCGCCTGCATCGGCATGACGATGGAAGCGATGCCGCTCGATACGTCGCGAACCAGGTAATAGCTGACGGCGATGCCGATGAGCACGGCGGCGCAGAGGATCGCGGCCAGCATGATCAAGGCGGAAGCATAGCTGTCGGCCGCTTCCTGTGCCGCCTTGTCGCTGCCCGCGTTGTTGAGGTCGATACTCTTCTTCAGAACGGCATCGGCCTGAAGCCCGATCTTGTTCACGGTTGTTGCATTCAGGTCGTTGGCCTCGGTGGGAATCTGGCCGACCGCATTGCGGGACAGCTCCATGACTTCCTGGGTGCCTCTGCGGTATTTGTCCCAGAGCTGCGCCCACTCATTATACAGCGTGCGCTCTTCCGCCGACATAATCAGGGGCTCATAGGCTGCGCGGATCTTGTTGTTGGCCTCGATGACGGCAGCCAGCGTCTTTTCCGTCGCCAGTTTTTCTTCCAGCGTCTCGGACAGCATGTGTTCGCGGATCACGTTGCGATAGGTGATGACGCCGGCGCGCAGGTCGCCCAGCACGCGGATGCTCGGCAGCCAGCTGGTTGCGATGTCGACCGTGTTGGCATTGATGGCCCGCATGTTGCGGACAGCGAGCAGACCCATGCCCATCATCGCGACGAGCAGGAACGCCACCACGGCGATGATCTTGGTGCGGATGGAATACCTGGCAAGCATGGCTGAATCTCTTGGTTTTGCGCGCGGGGAGCACGCCGGATGGCGGCAAGGCGGGAACACGGGGGACGCCTTGCGCACATCAAACCCGATGCGTCCTCAGGTTGAGTTAACGCGCGTTGACAAAGATACCGACGCCGGCGGACCCTGCCGGGCAATGAACGCTGGCGAAGCGGTCAGCGCATCAGGTTCAGCGCATCGGAAAAAAACGCGGGCCCGCCGAAATTGCCCGACTTGAGGGCAAGCAACATTCCGCCCCTGTCGGTGCCAACGGCGCTTAAAACCGGCACTCCTGCAGCGATTTCTTCGCCTACGAGGAAGCCGGGAATGCGCAGGCGATCGACCACGGCGCCTGAGGTTTCACCACCGGCGACCACCAGGCGCCGCACGCCTGAGCGCACCAGGCCTTCGGCGATATCGGCCATCGCCTGCTCGATGGCATGCCCGGCTGCATCGCGGCCATGCCGGGATTGCAGAGCTGAAACCTGATCCGGCGTCGAGCTGCTGGCGATCAGGATCGGGCCGTCAGTGATTCGGTCGCTCGCCCAGGCCAGCGCGCGGCGGGCTTCGGCGGGGCCGGCGATGATCTGCTCGGGATCGAGATGCAGGACGGGCATCGTCTTTTCAGCGTTGGCAATCTGCGCCAGCGTCGCCTGCGAGCAGCTCCCCGCAAGGCACGCCGCCGGTCCGCCGACCGGCGCGCCTGATACCGCGCCCGCGGCAGCCGCCTTGACCTTGCCGGAGGCAACCAGCGCCCGGGCGAGGCCGAGGCCAATGCCGGATGCACCTACCGACAAGCGGTGATCCAGCGCGACGGCGCCGATCGTTTCCAGATCGCGATCAAAGACTGCGTCGATGATGGCCGCGCCAATCCCCTTGCCCGCCAAATCGGCGAGACGCCCGCGAACCGGCTCCGCGCCGCGCGACAGCGTGGCGAGATCGACCAGGCCGACCTTGGTCTTGCTCTGCCGCGCCAGCACCCGCACCAGATTGGAATCGTGCATCGGGTTGAGTGGATGGTCCTTCAGCGGGCTTTCGTTCAGCGGCACGGAACCGACGAACAGGTTACCCTGATAGACGGTGCGTCCGGTCTCCGGAAAGGCCGGCGTCACCAACACGATCGCATCGCCGGAATCCGTGCGCAGCGCGTCCATGACAGGGCCGATATTGCCGGCGTCTGTGGAATCGAAGGTCGAGCAGATCTTGAACAGCACATGGCCGGCGCCGCGGCCGCGCAGCCATTTTTCCGCGGCGCGCGAACGGTCTACTGCGACATCAGCCTCGATCGAGCGGCTCTTGAGCGAGACCACGACCGCGTCGACCTCGGGCAGCGCCAGATCGTCCGGCGGCACGCCGATGGTCTGCACCGTGCGCAGGCCCTGACAGGTGAGCGTGTTGGCGAGATCGGAGGCGCCGGTGTAGTCGTCGGCGATGCAGCCCAGAGACAGTTTCACGATTTTGCTCCGGCATAGGGCTTGAACCAGCCGAGACCATCGACGGTCTTGCCGCGCGGGTTGTATTCGCAGCCGACGAAGCCGCCATAGCCGAGACGGTCGAGTTCGGTGAACAGGAACGGATAGTTCAGCTCTTCGCCGTCTGGCTCGTTGCGCGAGGGAATGCTGGCGATCTGGACATGGCCGGTGATCGGCATCATTTCGCGCAGCCGCATGGTGACGTCGCCGTGGATGATCTGGCAATGATAGATGTCGAACTGCAGTTTCAGGTTCGCGATCTTCAGCTCCGTGATCAGGTCGCGAGCAAAAGTAAAGTCGTTGAGAAAGTAGCCCGGCACGTTGCGGGCATTGATCGGCTCGATCACGACGTCGAGGCTGTGGGGCGCAAAGAATTCCGCGGCCCACGTCACCGACTTATAGAACTGCTCTACGGCTTTCGATTCGCTTCGGTTGGCGATACCTGCCATCAGATGCAGACGCCTGACGCCGGTCGCCTTCGCGTAAGGAAGCGCCGTCTCAAGGCTTCGCTTGAGATCGTCGAAACGCTCCGGTAGCGCAGCAAAACCTTTTTCGCCGGCGTCCCAATTGCCCGGCGGCAGATTGAACAGCGCTTGCGTCAGGCCGTTCTTTTTCAGGCGATCGCCCACGGCCTCCGCCGGATGATCGTAGGGAAACAGGTATTCGACCGCGGTGAAGCCGGCTTTCGCCGCAGCGTCGAAGCGATCGAGGAATGGAACTTCGGTGAACATCATGGAGAGATTGGCGGCAAAACGCGGCATCGAGCGTCCCCTTCTTGATCTTGCTATTTCGGCTCGCCCGGCAGATGCGTGCCGGTGACCTTCGCGTACATCCGCGCCACTGAAGCATCGTCGTCGCGGCCCATGCCGGCGGCCGACGTCATCAGGAACATCTGCAAGGCTGCGGCGGAAACCGGCACCGGGAATTTCTGCGAGCGCGCCATATCCTGGATGATGCCGAGGTCTTTCACGAAAATATCCACCGCGCTGCGCGGCGCATAATCGCCATCGAGCACATGCGGCATGCGGTTCTCGAACATCCAGGAATTGCCGGCGGACGCCGTGATCACCTCATAGACCTTACGGATATCAAGCCCCTGCTTGGCGGCGAACGCGATCGCCTCCGAGGCGGCGGCGATATGCACGCCGGCGAGCAACTGGTTGATCATCTTGAAGGCGGCGCCTTGACCGGCGTCGTCGCCGAGTTCGTAGAGTTTTGCCGCCATCGCATCCAGCGCCGGGCGTGCCTTGGCGAAGGCGGTCGGACTGCCCGACGCCAGAATGGTGAGTTCGCCCTGCGCCGCGCGCTGCGCGCCACCAGAAATCGGCGCGTCGAGGTAGTGACGGCCGGTCGCTTCCAACTGTTTGGCGAGCCCCCGTGCGACGTCGGGATCCATCGTGGCGGAGGAAATGAATACCGCGCCTTTCGCCAGCGTTTCCGCGACGCCATTCGCGCCAAACAAAATGGTCTCGGTCTGGGCGGCGTTGACGACGACGCTGACGACTATATCGGCCGATTTCGCGGCTTCCGCCGGCGTGCCGGCGCCCTTGCCGCCGTCGGCCACGAACCGCCCCACGGTATCCGCCGAGACGTCGCAGCCGGTCACTTCGAGCCCGGCGCGGCGCAGCGATGTCGCCATGCCATAGCCCATCGAACCCAGCCCGATGACGGTGACACTTGGTTTGGCGGATTCTGGCATGCGGCGGTTCCTCGAGCTTTCTTGCGGCTTTGCCTCTGGGTATCACGGCTTGGCCGCGCTGCCAAAGCGTGGGACAAGATAAAAAAGGGATGACGCCGGAATACTGACATGAGCGAAACCAAGTTACGCGAGGAAATCTGCCGCCTCGGCCGTTCGCTGTTCGAGCGCGGGCTGACGCCGGGCTCCTCGGGCAACATCAGCGTGAAACTCGACGATGGCGGCTGGCTGGTGACGCCCACCAATGCCTCGCTCGGGTCGCTCGACCCGGCGCGGATGTCGCGGCTTGGGCCCGACGGAAAGCTGGTTTCCGGCGATGCGCCGACCAAGGAAGTGCCGCTGCACACCGCGCTCTACCAGACCCGCAGCGCCGCACGCGCTGTGGTGCATCTGCATTCGACCCACTCGGTGGCGTTGTCGATGCTGCCCGAGATCGACCCCCACGCCGCGCTGCCGCCGATGACGCCCTATTATCTGATGAAATGCGGACAGACCGCGCTTGTGCCCTATTATCGACCCGGCGACCGGGCAGTAGCCGACGCCATCAAGGGGCTGGCCGGCAAATACTCGTCCGTGCTGCTAGCCAATCATGGGCCGGTGGTGTCCGGCGACACGCTGGAGGCGGCCGTTTACGCGATTGAGGAACTGGAAGAGACGGCGAAACTCTATCTGCTGCTGCGCGGGCTGAATCCGCGGTATCTGTCGCCGGAGCAAGTGATGGATTTGACCAAGGTGTTTGGGCTGGTGCTGCCGGAGCATTCACACAATCACAAATAAGCGGACTCCCTAGAGGTCAAGGATGGACTGCGTTCGAGTTACTCGTGAGTTTGGCATAGTAGTCCGTCTTGCCTCATTGAATGAGCAAGGAATCTCTTTCGAGAAGTTGCTGATTGCGCTCGAGAACTCCTCGCCATTCGATAGCAATGCTGAAATCGCTTCGTTCGGCCCGCATTTCGGCGCGGAGGCGCTTGAGGTCTTGGTTCGGCGTCTATCCGATCTGGGGCTAAAATACTTTGATGATTTCTTTGAATTTTCGGGAGATTTTCCGAAGTGGTGCATTTTTGGGGTATCCGCGGCAAGTGCGCCGGAGCATAGGCGCGAACACGGGCATGAACTCCCAGAATTGGCGCGACCTAGGGACGCCGAGGTCGAAGCGGCGGCTCGTGTCCTTGATAAAGCGAGGCGCCATTATCATTGGTGGCCCAAAACCAATGAGCCATATGATGAGTTTGCCAAGACGGACCCGATCGCCAAGAGCGAGTTTGAAGGGATCGTGGAACAGATGTTGATGGCCGCATCACAGGCAAAGCGAAATACGGAAACACCATAACGCGCTGCAGTCGTAGCCCGGATGGAGCGCAGCGCAATCCGGGGCCAGCGTTCGTTGTTTCCCCGGATTTCGCTGCGCTCCATCCGGGCTACGAGTCACAATCCCAGATACGCCTTTCGCACATCCGGATTGACGCTGATCTCGGCCGCGCTGCCCTGCATCAGCACGCGGCCGGTCTGCAGGATGTAGGCGCGGTCGGCGATCTCCAAGCACTCCGACATCCGCTGCTCGACGATCAGCACGGTCATGCCGGCGTCGCGGATGCGTTTCACCGCCTGGAAGATTTCGTCGACCAGTTTTGGCATGATGCCCTGCGACGGCTCGTCGAGCATCAGCAGCCGCGGGCGCGTCATCAGGGCGCGGCCGATGGCGAGCATCTGCTGCTCGCCGCCGGAAAGCGTTTCGGCGCGCTGCTCCAGCCGCTCTTGCAGGCGCGGGAACAGCTTGAACACGAGATCGAGCGGCGCTTCGCGGTCGGCCTCGCCGCGATAGAGATAGCTGCCGAGCCTTAAATTGTCGCGCACCGACAGGCGCGGAAACAGCCGGCGGTTTTCCGGCACATAGGCGATGCCGCGCGAGGTGATGACGTGCTGCGCCATGCCGTCGATGCGGGTGCCGTCGAACGACACGGTGCCGGAGCGCGGACGTTCCGCGCCGGCGATCGATTTCAACAGCGTCGACTTGCCGGCGCCGTTGGCGCCGGCGACGCACACGACCTCGCCCTTTGCCACTTCGATCGAGACCGCCGAGATCGCGACCAGGCCCTGATAGGCGGTGGTGACTTCATGCACCGACAGCATGACGGTCTCCCAGATAGGCGGTGATGACTTTCGGATCGCGGACGACGTCGGCGGGCTTGCCCTCGACCAGCACCTTGCCGAGATCGAGCACGATGGCGCGGTCGACCAGCGGCATCACGATTTCCATGACGTGCTCGACCATCAGCACGGTGACGCCGGTGTCGCGCACCTTGCGCACCAGCTCGACGCCGGTCTTGGCCTCGACCGGTGTCAGCCCGGTGAGCACCTCGTCGAGCAGAAGGAGCTTCGGCTCGGTCGCCAGCGCCCGCGCCACTTCGAGCCGGCGCTTTTCGGAGGGCACCAGGTCGCTCGCCAGCACGTTGGCGCGCGGACCAAGGCCGCAGAATTCCAACACCTGATGCGCCTTGCGGCGGGCATCGCGCATCACGGTGGTGCGGACCAGCGCGCCGACGATGACGTTGTCAATGACGGTCATGGTCTCGAAACTTTTCACGACCTGGAAGGTGCGGCCGACGCCGCGCTGGCAGCGCTCGGCGGCCGGCAATGCGGTGACGTCCTCGCCGTCGAAGATGATCGAGCCTTGGGTCGGCGGCAGCACGCCCGCGATCAGGTTGAACAGCGTCGACTTCCCCGCGCCGTTCGGACCGATCAACCCGACGATCTCGCCGCGGCCGACCGAAATCGAGACGTCACTGTTGGCGATCAGGCCGCCAAAGCGCTGCCAGACGCCGCGGGTTTCCAGAAGAGGCGTCGTCATCGGACAGCCTCCTTGCGCTTGGACGAGAACAGTCCGGCGAAGTGTTTGAACGAGAACAGGCCGATCAGCCCCTGCGGCCGCGCCAGCGAGATCGCTATGATCAGGCCGCCATAGACGATCAGGTCGATACCTTTTCCGGAGCCGCCGACATAGGAGCGCGTTAATTCGGTGAGCGGGATCAGGATGACCGCGCCCAGCATCGGCCCCCACAGCGTGCCGATGCCGCCGAGCACCGCGGGCAGCGCCATCAGCAGCGAGAACTGAAAGCCCATCACGCTTTCAGGGTCGATATAGAAGACGTACTGCGCGTAGAAGCTGCCGCCGACTGCGACCAGGAATGCCGATACCGCCGCCGCGCCCATCTTGGAATTGAATACGACCACACCGAGGCTTTCGGCGGCTTCCGGATTGTCCTTCACCGCACGCCACCAGTAGCCCCATTTGGAATCCTCCAGCCACCAGGTGACGAACCAGGCGACGCAAGCCAGCGCCAGCGCGAAGTAGAAATACGGCAGCTTGCTGCGCGGGAACTGGAATTTGAGCCAGCTATCGCCGCGCGCCGGGATTTCGATGCCCATCGCAGCACCGGCCCAATCCCAGTTGTGAAACAGCAGCAGCCCGATCTCGGCAATGACGATGGTGGCGATGACGAAGTAATGTCCGCGCAGCCGGAAACAGGGATAGCCGAGCGCCATCGCAATCAGCGCGGAGATCACGCCGCCGCCGAGCATGCCGAACCATGGCAGCACACCGAACTTGGTGAACAGCAGCGCAGTGGTATAGGCGCCAAGCCCAAAATAGAGCGCGTGGCCGAGCGAGATCTGGCCGCAATAGCCGGAAAGGATGTTCCAGCTTTGCGACAGCGCGCCCCACATCAGCGTCATCACCATCATGTTCTGGACGTAGGTGTCCTTGACGAACAGCGGGACTGTGGCCGCGATCGCGGCGAGGACAAAGGCGACGATGAGGTCGCGGCGGCGGCGTTCTGCGAAAGCGGTATCCATCACATCGATCCGAACAGGCCGCGCGGGCGGACAAAGACGACAAGGAGATAGACGGCGTAGATTCCGACCGCTTTCAGCGACGGCGGCAGCAACATGGCGGTCGTGGCTTCGACGAGGCCGACGATGATGCCGCCGGCGAAAGCGCCGAACACGCTGCCGAAGCCGCCGAGCGCCACCGTCACATAGGCGATCAGCGCAAAGGAAGCGCCGACATCGGGATAGATGTAGAAGAAGATCGCCATGATCGCGCCGGCGAGGCCCACCAGCGCCGCGCCGAGGCCCCAGCCGAGCGCGAATACCTTGTTCTTGTCGATGCCGACCAGCGCCACCGCGCCAGCGTCCTCGCGGGTCGCCTCCAGCGCCCGGCCGAAATCGGTGCGGTTGATGAAGAGATAGAGCCCGCCGAATGCGGCGATCGCGACCAGCGCGCCGACCAGTTGCGGCACGGGCAGGAATATGCCGGCCACCGACACCGTCTTGCCGCCAAGCCATGAATGGGTGACGCTGCGATAATCCGGCGTGAAGAAATATTGCGTCAGGCCACGCATGACGATGGCCAAACCAAAGGTCGAGAAGATCTGCACCATGCCGGCATTGGCTTTCGCGCGGACCGCAAAGCGCACGATTAGTAGATAAACCACCGCCCCGAACACGAACAGGGCAGCCGCGACCAGCGGCGCGGACAGCAAGGGATCGATCGCGAAGAACACGAACAGGAAGAACGTCGCGTACATCGCGATCATCAGGAACTCGCCATGGGCGAAGTTCACGACGTCCATGAGGCCGAAGATCAGCGCGAGGCCGACGGCGATCAGGCCATAGAGCAGGCCCATGAGGAGCCCGCTGGCGAGGCTTTGGATGATGGTTTCGGCTGTCATGAAAGTCGCTCCAGCCCGGAGGCCTTACTCTCGACGTTCGTCATTGCGAGCGCAGCGAAGCAATCCATTCTTTCCTCGTGCGGCACGATCGATTGCTTCGTCGCTACGCTCCCTTGCGCAAACGCTTCGCGTTTGTCGCAGGCAATGACGGAGCGGGCGAAATTCCTTGTGTTGTTAGTCATATCCCCCGCCCCCGCGTTGTCGGCCTATTTCATCGGCCAGACGGCTTCGGCGATGGCGGCCTGCGGCGGGAAGATGGTGACGAACTTGCCGCCGATATATTGCAGCAGCACCGGGTCGGCGTCGTTGTTCTGGCCGAGCTCGTCGAACTTGACACGCTTCCAGGGCATGATGGTCTGCTCGCCCGGAATGTCGGTCGCGACCAGCGCCTCGCGGATCTTTTCGCCGTCGGTCGACTTGGCGCGGTTGAGGCGTCCGCCATCACCAAGAGCCCCATGAACTGGCGCGAGGTGAGGTCGTTGAAGTCCTTGCCCGACTTCTCCTTGAACATGGCGTTGATCTTGCCGACCATCGGCCGCTTGGCGGCGAGGTCGAGCGAGAAGCTGCCGCGCGAGATCACGCCTTCGAGCTTGTCGCCGACAGCGTCGTACAGCGCTTTTTCAGAGAAGCCGGCGTTCTGCGCCACGATCGCGTTCGGCTTGTAGCCGAGCTCGGCCATGGTTTTCACCAGCAGGATGCCGTCGGTGGTGTAACTCGAGGGCATCAAGACGTCGGCATTCGCGGTCTTGAGCTGTTGTACCTCAGCAGACAATGACGGCGAGTTGGAGCGGTACTTGATATCGGAGATGACCTTGTAGCCGCGCTCGGAGGCCAGCTTGAGCTGGGTGTTGGCGGAGTCGGTGCCGAAGATGGTGTCTTCGTGGAACAGCGACAGCGTGTCGATCTTGGTGCCCCTCTTCTTCATCGCATCGAAGAAGTTGAACATCGCAGCCGAGAACATCTCGTCATGCGGAGCGGCGCGGAAATAGAACTTGAGACCGCGCTTGTGCAGGCTCGGCGAGGAATTATCCGCCGAGATGAACGGGACCTGGTAGCGCTCGCAGATCTGGCTGACGGTGACGGCGACCGCGCTCTGATAGGTACCGATCACGGCGCAGACCTTCTCCTGGGTGATCAGGCGCTCGGTCTCGGCGCGGCCCTTCTGCGGATCGGCCTGATGGTCGGCGAAGACGAGGCGGATCTTGGCGCCGCCGAGGCCGGGCAAGCCCTCGCCTTTCGCCAGCGGCAGATCGAAATCATGGTTCTTGTTGATGATGTCGAGCGCGGTCTCGAACGACTTCTGCGCATCGACGCCCATCTGCGCGCTGGCGCCGGAGAACGGATAGATCACGCCGATCACGACTTCGGACGTCTGCGCGCGGGCCGCGACAGATCCGAGTGCTGCGGCAGCAGTGGCTCCAAGCAGTACGTTACGGCGCGTGATGTTCATGACGATATCCTTTGCTGGATGGCGACTATCGATGAACCGGGCGAAGGTTACGGTAAAGCCTCTATGAGCAGCAGGACTGCATCAAAGCACGGCAAGCGATTTGTTCCTGAGATCGGTGACGAGCATCAATCCGGGCGCATGCGTGATCGCGAACGGCACCTTCGCGGCCTGGATGACCGATTGCGGGGTCACGCCGCACGCCCAGAACACCGGAATTTCGTCCACTTCGACCGGCACGGGATCGCCATAGTCGGGCTTGGCGAGGTCGGCGATGCCGATCGACTCAGGGAGACCGATATGAACCGGCGCCCCATGCACCGAGGGGAAACGCGAAGTGATCTGCACCGCACGGATCGCATTCGCCGGCTTGAACGGCCGCATCGTCACCACCATCGGTCCGGCAAAGGGACCCGCGGGGCTGCAGGCGATATTGGTGCGGTACATCGGCACGCGCACATCGCGCTCGATATGGCGGATCGGCAGACCTTCCTCCAGCAGTGCTTCCTCGAAGGAGAACGAGCAGCCGAGCACGAAGGCAACGAGATCATCGCGCCAATGCGCCATGATGTCGGTCGGCTCCTCCACGACTTCACCGTCGCGCCAGATGCGATAGCGCGGCAGGTCGGTGCGGATATCGAGGTCGATGCCGAGCGCGGGAATGCGGGGGTCACCGACGTCGGACATGCCGATGATCGGGCACGGCTTGGGATTGAGCTGGCAGAAGCGGTGAAAGGCGCCCGCGAGTTTTTCCGGCAGGATTGCGAGGTTGCCCTGAACGAAGCCGTTGGCAACGCCCGCCGTGTGATGGGCCATGCCGTTGCGGCAGGCATGACGGGCCGCGACACTCGGCGATAAATCCGCCGTATCCTGACCGGGCCGTTCCGTTCTCGCCAAGCTGGTCATCGTTGTCCCCGCTTCCATTCTTGTCGACATCCACTCCCGCATATGGCTATGATAATGTCTAATCGTCTTTTCTAATCAAGTTCAATAAAACAGAATTATCGATCTGCGGGCAGAGGGTGCATGACTGATTTCAAGGCAATTGAGACCTTCATGTGGGTAGTGACGCTCGGCAGCTTTCGCGGCGCGGCGCAGAAGCTCAACACCACTCAGCCCGCGATCTCGCAGCGGATCGCCCAGCTCGAACGCGAAGTCGGCGTGCGGCTGCTGCAGCGCGACCGCCGCATGGTGTTGCCGACGCCCAGCGGACGGCAATTGATGGTCTATGCCGAGAAGCTGATCGGGCTGCGCTCTGAAATGCTCGCTGTCGTCGGCGATCGCTCGGCGATGCGCGGCGTGCTGCGGCTCGGCGTCGCCGAAACCATCGTGCACACCTGGCTGTCGCAACTGATCAAGAGCGTCAATCACGCCTATCCCAACCTCTCGCTCGAAATCGAGGTCGACATCACCTCGAACCTGCGGACGCGCCTTTTGGCGCAGGAGATCGAACTCGCCTTCCTGCTCGGGCCCTTGACGGCGCCGAGCGTCAGCAACCGCGTGCTGTGCGATTATCCCGTCGGCTTCCTCGCCAGCCCCTCCCTCGGGCTCGGCACCCGCCAGTTGACGGTGCATGATCTGGCGAAATTTCCGATCATCACCTTTCCGCGCAAGACGCCGCCCTATGAGGTGGTGCGCTCGCTGTTCAACCGGCCGGACCTGCCGCCGATGCGCCTGCACGCCAGCGCCTCGATCGCAACCGTCATTCATATGGCGATCGAAGGCCTCGGGATTGCCGTGATTCCGACCGCGATCGTCGAAAGCGAAATGACCGATGGACGGCTGCAATTGCTGTCGACCGATGTGCAACTGCCAAAGCTGACGTTTTCGGCGAGCTGGCTGGCCTCGCCGGATACCGTTGCCGTGGAACGCGTGGCCGAGCTCGCCGCAAATCTGGCGCGGGGTGGCGTCATTGTTGACGGGCCGCCGCAGGCGCGTCATTGAAAATGATCGAACAAGAATGAACAAGCGCCTGCCCACCTGATCCCGGAATAATGCATGACCAAGATCGGCTCCAACCTGCAAATCGATTCCGCCCGGCTGTGGGGCACGATTCACGAAACCGCCAAATTCGGCGCCACCCCGAAAGGCGGTGTGCGACGGCTGACGCTGGGGCCCGAGGACAAGCAGGTGCGCGACTGGTTCCGGAACGCCTGCGAGGCCGCAGGGCTGGAGGTGCATGTCGACACGCTGGGCTCGATGTTCGGCGTGCGCAAGGGCCGGGATATGTCGAAAGCACCGATTGGACTGGGCTCGCATCTCGATACGCAGCCGACCGGCGGCAAATATGACGGCGTGCTCGGCACGCTGGCGGCGCTGGAAGTGGTGCGCACGCTCAACGATGCCGGGATCGAAACCGAGATGCCGATCTGCATCTGCAACTGGACCAATGAGGAAGGCTCGCGGTTTGCGCCGGCGATGATGGCGTCTGCCGCCTATGTCGGCGATTTCTCCACTGACGACATTTTGTCACGCAAGGACGCCGAGGGCGTCACCGTGGCGCAGGCGCTCGACAGCATCGGCTACCGTGGCGATCGCCCGGTGGGAACGCAGAAATTTTCGGGCTTCGTCGAACTGCATATCGAACAGGGTCCGATCCTGGAGGCCGAGAACAAGACCATCGGCGTGGTCGATTCCGGCCAGGGTGTGCTGTGGTACGATGGCAAGATCACCGGCTTCGAGAGCCATGCCGGCTCAACACCGATGCCGCTGCGGCGCGACGCGCTGGCGACGCTGTCGGAAATCGTGCTGGCGATGGAAGCAATAGCAAAGAAGCATGGTCCCAAGGCCGTCGGCACGATCGGCGAGGCCGTGATCGCCAATCCCTCGCGCAACGTGATTCCCGGCGAGATCGCCTTCACCGTGGATTGCCGCAGCGCCGATGCCGCGATCATGGAGGCGCTGGATAAGGATCTGCGCGCCGCAATTGCCGAGATCGCGGCCCGGCGCAAGGTCGAGGTGCAGTTCGATCTGATCTGGCGCAAGCCGCCGACGCATTTCGATCCCAAGCTGGTGGATGCGGTAGAGAGTGCCGCAAAGATGCTCGGCTATTCCCATCGCCGTATCACCTCCGGCGCCGGCCACGATGCCTGCAACCTCAACACCGTGATGCCGACAGCGATGGTGTTCGTGCCCTGCAGGGACGGCGTCAGCCACAACGAACTGGAAGACGCCACCCAGGCCGATTGCGCGGCGGGCGCCAACGTGCTGATGCATACCGTGCTGGCGCTGGCCGGCGTCGCATCCTGATATCAAAACAACAAATGGGGGGAATGCCCATGCGCGGAGTTTTTGTCGACGCCAATGAATCGCTGGCCGTGATCTTCGAGCGATTAGAACAGCCCGGCGATCCCAAGGTGCGGATCAACCGCGATCCTGATATCAGCCCGGAGCAATATCCTGAGATCCTCGACGGCGCTGAAATCGCCATCGTCGATCACACGGCGCTGCCGACCGCTGTTGCAAAAAAGTGCGCCGGACTGAAGCACGTCGTTTTTCTCGGCACCGGCGCGCGCAGCTACATGAATCCCGAAGAGCTCGCCGAGACCGGCATCCATGTGCACCTGATCAAGGGCTATGGTGATACCGCGGTGGCCGAATGCGCCATCGCGCTGATGTGGGAAGGCGCGCGCGGCCTCGCCAAGATGGATCGCGGCATCCGCGCCGGCAACTGGCTGCGCGACGATGGCATGCAACTGACCGGCAAGACGCTCGGCCTGATCGGCTTCGGCGGCATTGCTGCCGAAGTCGCGCGCATTGCGCTCGGCTCCGGCATGCGGGTGATCGCCTGGAACCGATCGCCGAAGAAATATCCCAAGGTCGAGTTCCTCGATTACGATGAAGTGCTGACCGAGAGCGACGTGGTCTCGATCCATCTGCTCCTGAACGACGAGACACGCGGCATGATCTCGCGCGCCTGCATCGAGGGGATGAAACCCGGCGTCATCCTGGTCAACACCGCGCGCGGGGCGATCGTCGACGAGGAAGCGATGATCGACGCGCTGAAATCGGGCCAGATCCGCCATGCCGGGCTCGACGTCTTCAACATCGAACCGCTGCCGCCGGACCACCCGCTGACGACGCTACCGAACGTGACGCTATCGGCGCATTCGGCGTTCCGGACGCCCGAAGCGAGCGAGAACTTGATGAGCGCGGCGTGGGAGCATTGCCGGCGGATTGCGAAGGGGAAATAGTCCGTTCGTTTTGAACGATGGCGGCGCTTCGCGACATCAAGGACGGCTCGGCGGGGTTCCGCTTGAAATTAAAGGCACTCGCTCAAATAAGTAGGCCTTCACTCGAAATCCTGGCCATGGAGGGCCGCTGGTGGAATCGGAACGATATTTTGCCGGAGACATCACTGTCGTTCTCGCCGATGGATCGCGTGTGCCTGCCAAACTAACTGCAGACGAAGTCTACGCGGAAGGTAAAGAGATCTATCGAGTTTCCCTCGAACAGGGCACTGAAGTAAGAACGGTCAAGTCCGGAGTGGACTTCTTTGAAGCGTTGAAGCAACTCCGGCAGGAGCTGGAAAAGACCGGTGCATTGCTCTATTGCTTTGGCGCCAGCGAGGATGTTTATCCCTCCGGAATGCAGAGATCGATGGGGCCAGCGGTTCTCGCTTACAAGATGCGCATCGGCTTCCCGGCTTCACGACAGGATATTGTCAGCATCTTTGAAGCTGATGAAACGGTTGTTCCAGCTACAGTCGAGCAACAGGAGCGCTTTCATCGCAGATGGATCGATAGCCTGCTTAACTCGGCGCAGGAGCAATGAATCCAGAGCCAGATGGTCATCAGGAACGATGATGTGAGATGGATCGCTGAGCGACTGGCCCTTGGTCGCGAAACCCGGCATGGCCGGACGATGGAGCAAAAATAGCCGCGCCGTCCCGGCCGTTTTGAACCGGTCCCCGCGATCGCACGACAACAGGGCGCGGCCCGGTAAGAGGCCGCCCTGCTCACTCAGGCCATCCCGGGGTCTACATGCTGTCACGTTTCAAGATACCGCTGTTCAATCGAGGGGCAGATACTGCGAATTCCTTTGAGCGGCGGCTGGCCATCTACCAAGGCGAACTCGACGAACCCGAATTCACCTCCCGCGATCCCGGCGACCGTCGTATCGACGTTCACGCCTTCGGCCGGGATTTTGTGCCGGATTGCGAAGAGGGTTCGGATGAAGGCTACGTTCTTCTGACCAACGGCATGAGCGAGCAGCGCATGGCCGTACCGGATCAAGCCAAGGAGGCAAAGGTTCGCGCCGAGCTGATGTGGTACGTCCGCGAAGGAACGACGGAGATCTGCAGCAACCTGCGCTGGCTCGCTTCGGTGCCGTCCATCGACAACACCTGGTTCGGGTTCGGGCACCGTCTGCCCATGCCGGCGCCGCCTGTCCGGGGTACGGACTTCAGGACCTTCCTGTTCCTCACGCCGATCATCGCCCCGGACCAACGCATCGCGGAACAACTTTCGATCGCGGGGGACCCGGTGGAAATCCTGTCCGTCAACCTGATCTCCGACCGCGAGTATGAGCTGATCAAGAACGAGGGGCTCGACGCGTTTTTGGATCTGCTCGACGAGAATGATTATCCGCCGATTTTCGATCCGGCGCGAAAATCGTATGTTTAGTTTTCACGACGCGTAGGTAGGCAAAGGCGCATTAGCGCCGTGCCCACCATATGTCTCAAATCGCACGATGAATGGTGGGCACGCTTCGCTTTGCCCACCCTACGCTACTGATTGCCAACGAGCACCTTTTCCTTCTCCCCTTGTGGGAGAAGGTGCCGGAGCGAAGCGCAGGCGGATGAAGGGTTCTCTCCGCGGATAGAGACCCCTCATCCGGCACTACGCGCCACCTTCTCCCACAAGGGAGAAGGAAGAAATCAATCCACCATCTCCGCCACCGCCTTGCCGCACGCCGTGGTATCCGCATTGCCGCCGAGATCGCGCGTGCGGAGCGTACGTTCGCCGAGGGTGCGCTCGATGGCGCCGACGATGGATTCTGCGGCGTCTTTCTCGCCGAGATGCTCCATCATCATCGCGCCGGACCAGATCATGCCGATCGGATTGGCGATCCCCTGCCCCGCGATATCGGGCGCCGAGCCATGCACCGGCTCGAACACGGACGGAAAATTGCCTTCCGGATTGATGTTGCCCGACGGCGCAATGCCGATGGTGCCGGTGCAGGCCGGGCCGAGATCGGAGAGGATGTCGCCGAACAGGTTGGAGCCGACCACGACGTCGAACCAGTCCGGATGCAGCACGAAATTTGCGGTGAGGATGTCGATGTGGTACTTGTCCCACTTCACGCCCGGATACTTCTTCGCCATCGCCTCCACGCGCTCGTCCCAATAGGGCATCGTGATCGAGATGCCGTTGGACTTGGTCGCGGAAGTCAAATGCTTCTTCGGCCGCGACTGCGCGAGCTCAAACGCGAATTTCAGGATGCGGTCGACGCCGGTCCGCGTCATCACCGTCTGCTGCGTGACGAATTCACGATCGGTATCGGGGAACATGCGGCCGCCGACGGAGGAATACTCGCCTTCCGTATTCTCGCGCACCACCCAGAAATCGATATCGCCGGGCTTGCGGTTGGCAAGCGGCGACGGCACGCCGGGCATCAGCCGCACCGGGCGCAAATTGACGTACTGGTCGAACTCGCGCCGGAACTTGATCAGCGAGCCCCACAGGGAGACGTGATCCGGGATTTTCGCAGGCCAGCCGACTGCGCCGAAATAGATTGCGTCATGCTTGCCGATCTGCGCCTTCCAGTCCTCCGGCATCATCTCGCCGTGCTTCTCGTAATAGTCCCAGGAGGCGAAATCGAAATGATCGAATTGCACGGAGATGCCGTGCTTTTTCCCTGCCGCCTCCAGCACGCGCAGCCCCTCCGGCATCACTTCCTTGCCGATGCCGTCGCCGGGAATGACCGCGACCCGATATTGTTTCTTGGCGCTGCTCATCGAGAGTTTCCTTGTTACCTTTGCTGAGCCGGCTAATGCCGCTTATTTGATTGCCATGCAATGGACCAAACCTGCCGCTTGCGCAACGCTGCACTGCAATGTTGACCGTCATGGCGCCCCAAGCCTAACAATTTGTGGCCTCCTCTTCTGCCTCCCTCACCGAAGCGAGAATTCCCATGGATCTGCACCTGCGCGGCAAGCGTGTCCTGATTACCGGCGCCTCCAAGGGCATTGGCGCGGCCGCGGCCGAAGCCTTTGCCGAAGAGGGAGCCGACGTCATGCTGGCCGCCCGCAACGGCGAACAGCTCAAAGCGTTGGCCGAGCGGCTGCGCTCGGCGCACCAGATCAGCGCAACCGCCCATGTCGTCGACTTGCGCAAGGGCGAGGACATCGCGCGGCTGGTCAAGGAAGCCGCCGATATCGACATCCTCGTCAACAATGCCGGCGACATTCCGGGCGGCTCGATCGACAAGATCGACGAGGCGACCTGGCGGCACGCCTGGGAGCTGAAAGTGTTCGGCTACATCAACCTCACCCGCGCGATCTACGCGCAGATGAAGGCCCGAGGACACGGCGTCATCGTCAACGACATCGGCGCCGCCGGCGAAAAGTTCGACGCCAACTACATCTGCGGCAGCGCCGGCAATGCCGCGCTGATGGCGTTCACCCGCGCGCTCGGCGGCAAGAGCCTCGCCGACAATATCCGCGTGGTCGGCATCAATCCCGGACCGGTCGGCACCGACCGTCACGTGACGCTACTAAAGACGCGTGCCAGCAACCAGTTCGGCGATGAAAACCGCTACCGGGAATTCCAGAAGGGCATGCCGCTCGGCCGGCCCGCCCATGCGCGCGAGATTGGTGATCTCATGGCATTCCTGGCGTCGGACCGATCGGGATATACGTCGGGGGTGATCTTTACGGTGGACGGCGGACATACCTCGGGGTGGAGTTAGGCCGCTACCACCAGCGTCATTGCCTGCGACAAACGCGAAGCGTTTGTGCAAGGGAGCGCAGCAACGAAGCAATCCATGCCTCCCCTTGCGGCGCGATGGATTGCTTCGCGAAGCCTGTCATCGGGCGCGCATTCGCGCGACCACCCGTTGGCTCGCAATGACGGAGCCCGCTAACCTGTCGTCCGCTCGAACAACTGCCGGATCAGCGTCGTGATCCTGCCCTTCGGCGACATCATCTCGTACATGATGGTGAAATGGTTTGCATCTGGAATTTCCTCATACGTCACCGGCAATCCATATCGCGCGCGGTGGCCGGCGAAATCGGCGGTCTGCTTGCGCAGCAGCGGCAACTCGGCGCTGCCGACGACCAGTGAGAGCGGCTTTGGCGGGCCGCCTTCCTGCATCATCGGCGAGTTGCGACGCGACGTCGCCTCGTCGGCGCGCAGCTTCTCGTTGAGATAGGAATGGCGGATCGGTTCGAGGTCGTAGATGCCTGAGATCGCCATACCCGCCCTCACCTTCGGGTGTGACAGCGCCATCGACGTCAGGTGCCCGCCGGCGGACCAGCCTGACACCACGATGCCACTGGCAGCAGCGCCAAGCGTCGGCAGTTGTCCGGTGAGGAAGTCGATACCGGTGTGGATTTCGGCGACGATTTCATCCAGCGTCGCCTCTGGCGCCAGCGTGTAGCCGATCAACGCCACATTGATGCCGTGCGCCATCGGGCCCTCGGCAACGATCGTGAAAACCTCCTTGGAGCGCGCCTGCCAGTAGCCGCCGTGGATAAATAGCAGCGTCGGCGCGCCGTCGGCGGCTTTCAGGAAATCGATCCGGGTGCGGTCGCGCGGGCCGTAGCGGAGATCGATGTGCTCCGCGTAACGCTTGCGCATCTCGGCAGAACGCTGCTCCCAGCCTGCGACCATCTCGACGCTGCCGGGCACGGCAACGCCATTATTAAGGCCGAGGTCGCGCTCCTGCTGGCTCATCGCGCGCCAGTCCAGCGCAGAAAACAACGTCGTCATGCAATATCTCCGGTCGGCCACAACTTTGGTGCGTTTCCACTTTGCCGGAAAATGTTCTACAGCACCATCTGCGACGGACAAACGGAAACGCGCGGGAGATAGCGAAGTGGCTGATCAAGGGTTGGTGCGGGAGACGGCGGTTTCCATTGTCGGCAAGCTGAAATCGGGCGAAGTCACCCCGCTCGACCTGCTCGATGTGCTCGAAAAACGCATCGCCGAGGTCGACGGCAAGGTCAACGCGCTGCCGACGCTGTGCTTCGACCGTGCCCGTAAGCACGCCAACGAGCTGATGAAGAAGCCAACCGGCGAGCGCGGCCTGCTCGCAGGGCTTCCGATCCCGATCAAGGACCTGACCAATGTCGCCGGCGTCCTGACCACGCAGGGCTCGCCGATCTACAAGTATACGATCCCCACCAAGTCGGACCTTCTGGTCGAGCATCTCGAAAACAACGGCGGGGTGATCTACGCCAAGTCGAACACGCCGGAATTCGGCGCCGGCGCCAACACCTTCAACGAAGTGTTTGGCCCGACCCGCAACCCTTTCGACACGTCGCGCTCCGCCGCTGGCTCCTCGGGCGGCGCGGCGGTCGCGCTTGCGACCGGCACGGCGTGGCTGGCGCATGGCTCCGACATGGGCGGCAGCTTGCGCAACCCCGCCAGCTTCTGCGGCATCGTCGGTCTGCGCCCCAGCATCGGCCGTGTCGCGCACACGCCCAAGGCCGCGATCGACCGTAATCTCGGCGTCCAGGGTCCGATGGCGCGAAATGTCGAAGACGTCGCGCTGCTGCTTGACGCCATGAGCGGCGAGCATCCGGCCGATCCGCTCTCGCTGCCGGTGCTGCCGACGTCGTTTCTCTCCGCCGTCCGTTCCGGCAGCAAGCCGAAGCGCGTCGCCTATTCGCCGGACCTCGGCATCACGCCGGTCGATCCGGAAGTCGCCGCCGTCACCCGGAAGGCGGCGCAGCGTTTTGCGGAGCTAGGTGTCATCGTCGAGGAGGCGCATCCGGACCTGCGCGAGGCCCACGAATGTTTCCACGTCCTGCGCGCCTTCGACTTCGCGCTCTCCAAGGCGGCGCTGCTGCGCACCAAGCGCGACCTGCTCAAGCCGGAAGTGATCTGGAATATCGAGGAAGGTCTCAAGCTGACGGTCGAGCAGCTCGAACGCGCCGAGGCGCAGCGCGTCGCGATGACCGCGCGCACGCTGGAATTTTTCGACAAATACGATCTATTGCTGGCGCCCGCCACCATCGTGCCGCCCTTCCCGGTCGAGAACCGCTACGTCGCCGAATGCAACGGCAAGAAGTTCGACAATTACGTCGAATGGCTCGGCATCGTCTATGCGATCACGCTGGTGTGTTGTCCCGCGCTGTCGTTGCCGTGCGGCTTTACCGCCTCCGGCCTGCCGGTCGGACTGCAGGTGGTCGCGCCGCCGCGCGGTGAGGCCCAGTTGCTCGCCGGAGCCAAGGTGCTCGAGGATATTCTGGGTGTGCGCGGCACCACGCCGATCGATCCAAGGGCGCCCAAGTAAGCGCGATCGTCAGAGCAACGGCTCCATCCGGCCCAGCGTTCTCCGTTTTGTGATCGGGGAACCCGGCATAGCCCGTCTTCGTTTCCCGCCGTTGTGCGTGACGAATTGATCCGGGACAAGGGGATCGTAGATCGCCCTTTGGAGACGGATCATGACCGATCAAATCTGCCGACGATCATTTTGACATCCAGGACGTGGAGCGGCGGGTCAAGGCGATCTTCATCGGCTCGATCGGCAACCTCGTCGAATGGTACGATTTCTACGCCTACACCGCGTTCGCGCTGTATTTCGCGCCGGCCTTTTTTCCGAACAGCGATCCTGTCGTACAGCAGCTCAACGCCGCGGTGCTGTTTGCGGCAACCTTCCTGATGCGCCCGCTTGGCGGCTGGCTGTTCGGCTTCATCGCCGACCGCTATGGCCGGCGGCTGTCGCTGACGCTTTCCGTCGTCTGCATGTGTTTTGGCTCGCTGATCATCGCGGTGACGCCGACCTATGCCACCATCGGCATCGCCGCCCCCGCCATTCTGGCGCTGGCGCGCATCATCGAGGGCTTGAGCCTCGGCGGCGAGTACGGCGCCAGCGCCACCTATCTCACCGAAGTCGCCGACCCCAAACACCGCGGCTTCTATTCGAGCTTTCAATACGTCACGCTGATCGGCGGCCAGCTCACGGCGATCATGGTGCTGTTGCTGCTGCAAAAGGTGTTTTTGACACCGGAGCAACTAAAGGATTGGGGCTGGCGAATCCCCTTCGTGATCGGCGCGCTGCTCGCGATCTTCGCCGCCGTCATGCGGCGCAATCTACATGAGACCGAGGCGTTCGAGGAAGCCAAGAAGGTCACAAAGCCGACGGGCTCGATCCGCGGACTTCTAACGTATCCGCGCGAGCTGTTGCTGGTGGTCGGCCTTACCGCCGGCGGCACGGCAGCGTTCTATACCTTCACCACCTACATGCAGACCTTCGTCAAACTGTCCGTCGGCCTCACCGAGGACCAGACCACGTTTGTGATCTTCGGCTCGCTGATCTTCGCGACCGTGCTGCAGCCGATCTATGGCGGCCTGTCCGATCGTATCGGCCGCAAGCCCCTGCTGATTTTCTTCGGCGTCATGGGCACACTGGCCACGGACGATCCTGACCACGCTGAAAGACACCAAATCGCCGTTCACCGCCTTCCTGCTGATCTGCGCCGCCTGGATTTTCGTCGCCGGCTATACCTCGATCAACGCCGTGGTGAAGGCCGAATTATTCCCGACCAACGTCCGCGCGCTCGGCGTCGGCCTGCCCTATGCCATCACGGTATCGCTGTTCGGCGGCACCGCGCCCGCCGTCGCGCTCTATTTCAAGACGCTGGGGCATGAGGACTGGTTCTATTATTATCTCAGCGGCATGATCTTCCTCTCGTTCCTCATCTATGCGACCATGCGCGACACCAAACATGCGTCTGCAATGCATCGCCACGAGTGACTGTTTCAGGTGACTGTTTAAGATATGGCCAACGAAAACGAGCCGCCGCCGGAGAGCAAGCTGACGCGCAGCAAAGCGCGCTGGGCGCGCGAGGGGAAATTTCTCACCGGCAAGATTTCGCGACCTGAGGACCAGCGATTGCCGCCGGGCCAGCACTTGACCAGGGACTGGCCGACGCTCGATCTCGGGCTTACGCCGAGCATTTCGCGCGAGCGCTGGCGGCTCGATGTATACGGCGCAGTCGAGCATCCGCTGTTCTGGGATTTTGCGCAGTTTTCTGCGCAGGCACAAAGCAAGTTCGTATCGGACATCCACTGCGTCACGACTTGGTCGCGCTACGACAATCAGTGGGAAGGGCTCGCGACCCGCGATCTGCTCGACGCCTGCCGGCCACGCGAGGAGGCCCGCTTCGTGGTGCTGCATTCCCATGACGGCTACACTACCAATCTGGCGCTGGAAGACTTTGCCGCCGAGGACGCGATCCTCGTTCATAGCTGGTCGGGCGCGCCGCTGGAGCAAGAGCATGGCGGCCCGGTGCGCCTCGTTGTGCCGCATCTCTATTTCTGGAAAAGCGCGAAGTGGCTGCAGAGCATCGAATTTCTTGTAGAGGATGCGCCGGGCTATTGGGAAGTCCGCGGTTACCACAATCGCGGTGATCCCTGGGCCGAGCAGCGTTACTCTGGCGACTAGACCTAACGCTTTAGGGGAGAACATCCGTGCCGCACGAACGCTTTCAATTCACCGGTGAAGGCGGCCATCAGCTCGCCGCCGCCCTGGACACACCGGACGGACCTATTCGCGCCTACGCGCTGTTTGCGCACTGCTTCACTTGCGGCAAGGACGTATTGGCGGCCAAGCGCATCGCAACCGCGCTCGCCGCAAAGGGCATCGCCGTGCTGCGGTTCGACTTTACCGGCCTCGGCTCCAGCGAGGGCGAGTTCGCCAACTCGACCTTTACGTCCAACGTCGCCGACCTCGTCCGCGCCGCTGATCATCTGCGCGAAACACGCGGCGCACCTGCGATTCTGATCGGGCACAGCCTCGGTGGCGCAGCGATCCTCGCGGCGGCAGGAAAAATCCCGGATGCGAAAGCTGTCGTGACGATCGCGGCCCCCTCCGATCCCGTGCATGTCACGCATCTGTTCAAGGATCGCATCGAGGACATCCGCAAGCATGGCAAGGTCGAAGTTCAGCTTGCCGGCCGGCCGTTCCATATCAAGCGCGAATTCCTCGATGATGTCGCTGAACACAGCCTGATGTCCCACATCACCAAGCTGCACAAGGCGCTGCTGATCATGCATTCGCCGACCGACGACACCGTGGGGATCGACAATGCCACGAACATTTTCGTGGCAGCCAAGCATCCCAAGAGTTTCGTTTCGCTGTCGGGCACGGATCATCTGTTGAGTGGCAAGCAGGACGGCGCCTATGTCGCTGGCGTGATCGCCTCCTGGGTCGAGCGCTATATCGAGCCCGCCGCCGTCCAGCCGGCCGCGGTCCCGAGCGAGACGCCACGCCACGTCGTGGTGCGGGAAACCCGCAACAGCAAATTCCAGCAGACTGTGACAACGGGCCCGCACCAGATGCTGGCGGACGAGCCGGTTGCCGCCGGCGGCCAGGACAGCGGACCGGGACCGTATGATTTCCTGCTCGCAGGCCTTGGCGCCTGCACCTCGATGACGATGCGGATGTATGCCGACCGCAAGTCGCTACCGCTCGACCGCGTTACCGTGACGCTCAAACACAGCAAGATTCACGCGAAGGATTGCGCCGAATGCGAAACCCGCGAGGGCATGCTGGATCAGATCGACCGCATCATCTCGATTGAGGGCAGCACGCTGGATGCCGACCAGCGCGCGCGGCTGATGGAGATCGCCGACAAGTGCCCGGTGCACCGGACGCTGACGTCGGAGATCCGGATCGTGACGCAGGCGGCGGATTAGGCCGCGGCCAGCGGGCGGACGCGCAGTGCGCCGCGCAAGCCCGCGGCAGTGCCGACGAGAATGCCGGCGAAGGCAAGCAGCGACGCCAGCGCCAGGGTGGAGAATCCGGTCAGGCCCTGCCCGATCGAGCAGCCGAACGCCATCACGCCGCCCGCCCCCATCAGCGCCGCACCGCCACCGGAGCGCAGCATGTGGCGCGGCGACTGAAAGCCCTCGAGCTGAAAACGCCCGGTCAGCAGCGCGGTCGCAAGACTGCCGGCGAACACGCCGAACACCGTGACAATGCCGAAATTCAGCGTCGAGCCCGTCGACAGCATGACGTATTGCAGCGCGTCTGCGATCGGCGCGATGAAGGTGAGCGAGGTCACCGGCACGGGATTGAAATCGTCGGCGCCGAGATAGCCGGTGGCAAACCAACCGCCTGCCACCAACAGGCCGACCACGAGGCCCGCGGCGATCTGGCCCGGCGAGCGCCGGAATGCCGGATGCGCAAAGGCGAAGATGATCAGCGCGGCCGAGATGATCGACGCGGCCAGCATGCGCGCGGCTGTAGCGCTCAAGCCTGCGCTAGCCAGCAAGGCCGGCACCGAGTTCGCATTTGTCGTCGTCTGTGACGCGCCGACCATCGCGATGCGCGACGGCGCGATCAAGCCCTTCAGCGTCATCTGGGCGAAAATCGCCAGCACGACCACCACCACGAAGGAACGGAGATTGCCGCGCCCGAGCAGCACCAGCGCACGCGAGCCGCAACCGTTCGACAGCACCATGCCGTAGCCGAACAACAGCCCGCCGAAGAACATCACCGGCGCGGAGAAAGACGGCTGCAGATAGATCGACTTGCCGATATCGACGAACCCGCCCGCGGCCAGCAACTGCGTCATGGCAACCGCCACGCCGATCGCCAGCGCATAGCTGCGCACCAGCCGGCCGTCGCCTTCGGCCCAGAAACCCCTGAGGCTGCTGAGCAGGCAGAACCCGCTTAGCAATCCCACCGATCCATAGACGAGGCCGATCAGCAATCCGCTGATGACGACGATATTGGCGCTGTCCAGCACTGGCGTTTCCCTGTTCCTTCGCAGGCCGCTCCAGCGGTCACCGCTCAAATAGGAAGCAATTTCGGCGGTTGCTAATATGTTGGAAGGGTGTGCGCGTCCACAGCCTAACGACCCGGAGA
This sequence comes from Bradyrhizobium sp. WYCCWR15520, assembly GCF_056174665.1. NCBI lineage: Bacteria > Pseudomonadati > Pseudomonadota > Alphaproteobacteria > Hyphomicrobiales > Nitrobacteraceae > Bradyrhizobium > Bradyrhizobium sp. WYCCWR15520. Next base: position 16,318 of record NZ_JBWBWM010000010.1, on the reverse strand, counting down.
ATGAATTGATCGCCGGAATCGCCGACAGCAGAACAAAATCGCTGCATGCGATTGTAGAACGGCAGATTTGTTCCCCATGAAAAAATGGCGGAATCCCGCGCTTCCGGCGAATGCCTGACTTCAAGGTCGCAGGATCACCCGGTCCCGCGACGAGCCGGCCACCGCGATGAAGGCAGCCTTCGCCTGTTCCAGCGGATAGATCGCCGCCGGTTTGATCGGGAACGGCTTGAGGTGGCCGCCGGCGAAGCCGGGAGCGAGTTCACGCAGCACCGTCCCGGTCGCGACCGACGACAGGCCGAGCGTATCGATGCCCACATACGTGTGCTGGCCGCGATAGAACTCCAGAATGTTGAACTGCACGATCCGGTCGACGGCGGCGATCAGGATCTGGCGTCCGCGCAAGGCCAGCGACTGGTGCGCGGCCTGGAAATATGGATCGCCGACCGTATTGAACACGATATCGGCACCCTTGCCACCCGTGAGCCCACGCACGCGCGCCGCAACATCGGTGATGGAGGCGTCGATAACTTCAACTTTCGAATTGGAGTGGCCCTCATACGGCTCGTTCTTGCGCACGACACCGATCACCCGCGCGCCGTGCCAGTTCGCGATCTGCGTCGCCGCCTGCCCGACCTTGCCGTTGACGCCCATCACCAGCACGGTCTCGCCGGCTTTCGGAATGCCGGCGCGGCGCAAGCCTTCCATGGCGGTGACAAAGGGCACGCCGATGCCGGCGGCCTCCTCCCATGAAATGCTTTTCGGCTTCTCCACCACGGCGTCGGCTTCGACCACGAGATGCGTGGCATGCGTGCCGTCCCGGCGAATGCCGAGATCGCCGGAGGAGCCGAACACCTCGCGTCCGATCCACGCCTCGGGCCCGTCGATCACGACGCCCGCATAGTCGCGGCCCGGCGTGCGCGGGAATACGGCATAGGGCATCAGCCCGGTCGCAGCCTTCACGTCGGATGGATTGACGGCGGCGGCCTTCAGCTCGATGAGCAGATCATTTTCGCCGCGCGACAGCGCGTGCGTCTCGATGACCGGCGCGAGCGACGCGGCATCGCCTGCATTCGCCGGCAGGCGGACACAGCGCGCCTGGACCTTGGCAGATCGAACATCGGGCTTCTCGGCAAATGACATCAGGCATTCCTGCTGGCTTCTGAGCAGCAGGAGTTACTCTTTCGGCCGCTTGTCGTAAACCCGTTTCGCTTTGCCAAGCGAACGCTCCAAGGTGTTTGGCGCGACGGCCTTGATCCGGGCGGTAATGCCGATGGTGTTCTTAATGAAGAGCGCGACCTTTTCGGCGTGTGGCAACATCCCGCTGCCGTCCCAACTTTCGGGGCGGGCTTCGGCGAGCACGGTCATCTCGTCCATCCGCCCCTCGCGCGTCAGTTCGATGATGAAATGGCCGCCACACCAATCGGTGGCCAGCAGCGCTTCCTCTATCTGGGTGGGAAAGACGTTGACGCCGCGCAGGATGATCATGTCGTCGGAACGTCCCGTCACCTTTTCCATGCGCCGCATGCCGGGGCGCGCGGTGCCCGGCAACAGCCGCGTCAGATCGCGGGTGCGGTAGCGGATGATCGGAAAGCCCTGCTTGGTCAGCGAGGTGAAGACCAGCTCCCCCTTCTCGCCGTCCGGCAGCACCTTCCCCGTTTCGGGATCGATCACCTCGGGGTAGAAATGATCCTCCCAGATGTGCAGGCCATCCTTGGTCTCCACGCATTCCTGCGCGACGCCGGGGCCGATCACCTCCGACAGCCCGTAAATATCGGTCGCGTCCATGTCGAAGGCCTGCTCGATCTCGACGCGCATCGCGTTGGTCCAAGGCTCGGCGCCGAAGATGCCGAATTTTAGCGACGATTTTCTGGGGTCGAGACCCTGCCGCTTGAACTCGTCGAGAATAGCCAGCATGTAGCTCGGCGTCACCGTGATGATGTCGGGTTTGAAGTCATTGATCAGTTGTACCTGTCGCTCGGTCATGCCCCCCGAAACCGGCACCACCGTGCAGCCGAGCTTTTCCGCGCCGTAATGCGCGCCGAGGCCGCCGGTGAAGAGACCATAGCCATAGGCATTGTGGATGATCATGCCGGTGCGGCCGCCGGCGGCGCGGATCGAGCGCGCCATCACCTCCGACCAGATGTCGATATCGCCTTGCGTATAGCCGACCACGATCGGCTTGCCTGTCGTGCCCGAGGAGGCATGAACGCGAACCAGCTTTTCGCGGGGTACCGCAAACATGTTGAAGGGGTAGTTGTCGCGGAGATCCGTCTTCACAGTGAACGGGAATTTGGCGAGATCGGCAAGCTCTCTGAAATCGGACGGATGCACGCCGGCCGCATCGAACGCTTTCCTGTAATGCGCAACATTGTCATAGGCGTGCTTGAGTGACCAGGCGAGGCGCCCGGTTTGCAACGCCATAATCTCGTCGCGAGAGGCGCGCTCGGCCTCATCCAATTCAGCGCTATAACCACTTCCGCTGGATTTTGGTTTTGCCATGGCCATGGTGCGTTCCCCTTGGTCTGTATGCTTAACCGGCCTCGTTGCCCGCAACCGGCAGCCATGTGCCGGCGATGGTGCGGGAATGGCCGCGGAATTCGGCGATCACCACATCGCCGGCGGTGACACGAACGTCGTAAATTCCGGACCGGCCGTTGCGCGAGATTTCGCGCGCGGTCGCGACCAACACGTCGCCGAGCTTGCCCGGACGGATAAAGGCGATGTCGCATTGCGCGGCGACTGCGCGCTCATTCCGGGAGTTGCAGGCAAAGGCGAAAGTGGAATCGGCCAGCAGGAAGATGAAGCCGCCATGGGCAATACGCTGGCCGTTGACCATGTGCGGCTGCACCGTCATCGTCAGCGTCGCGAAGCCGGGTTTTACCTCGACAATCTTCATGCCGAGGCCCTTGCTGGCGTCGTCTTCCTTCCACATCGCATCCGCGCAGGCGCGGGCCATCTCGTCGGGCGAAAGCGCGACGTTCATAGCGGGTTGCCCGCTCTGCGAGACGGTTCCACGACGTTCTCTCCCTGTATCGTTGCGGGCCTGTTTGGCCTCTTTACGTAGTCAATGTTGGGTCGAAGCACCTGAGGTGTCAACGATCCCGCTATTTCTCAGTTTGTCATTCCGGGATGGTCCGAAGGACCAGACCCGGAATCTCGAGATTCCGGATTCGATGCTTCGCATCGCTCCGGAATGACGCCGTGGTCACACGTGATCGTAATCCACCACGACCTTGTCCGAACAGGGCCGCGCCTGGCAGGTCAGGATGAAGCCTGCCTTCAGTTCCCACGGCTCCAGCGAATAATTGAGCTCCATCTGCGCCTCGCCCTCGACCAGCTTGGCGCGGCAGGTCGAGCACATGCCGCCCTTGCATGCGAACGGCAGATCCATGCCGGCGCGCAACGCGGCATCGAGGATGGCCTCACCTTCAGCGACCGGCACCTCGCGGCGCTTGCCGTCGATAATCAACGACGCCATCGCCTTCGGCGGCGCCGAGAGTTCGATCACTTTCTTCGGATGCGGCTTGCCGCCGAATTCCGAGACGAAGCGCTCGACGTGAATACGATCCTCAGCGATGCCGATATCACGGCAGGTCGCCTCGATATCCTCGCTCATGCCCATCGGGCCGCAGATGAAGACGTGATCGACGCTCGATGCCGGCACCAGCGAACGCAGCAGCACGCGCACCTTCTCGCCGTCGAGCCGGCCGTGCAGGATCGGGATATCCTGCTCTTCACCCGAGATGACATGGAAGAGCGAAAGCCGCTGCATGAAGCGGTCTTTCAATTCCTCCAGCTCTTCAAGGAACAGCATGCTCGTTGTCGAGCGGTTGCCGTAGAACAGGAAGAAGCGGCTATTTGGTTCGCGCGCCAGCACGCCCTTGACGATCGACAGGATCGGCGTGATGCCGCTTCCGGCGGCGAAGCCGACATAGACGCGCGACTCCTCGGGCGCATGCGCTATGCCGAAGCGGCCGGTCGGCGTCATCACATCGAGCTCGTCGCCGGTCTTCAACTCGTCCGCAGCCCAATTGGAGAACGCGCCGCCATCGACCTTCTTCACAGCAATGCGCAGCTCACCGTCGTCAGGGCCGGAGCAGATCGAATAGGAGCGGCGCACTTCCTCGCCGTCCATCGTCGTGCGCAGGGTGAGGTATTGGCCCGGCGTGAAGCTGTAGTCGCCTTCCAGTTCCTTCGGGATAACGAATGTCATCGATATGGCGTCAGCGGCTTCGCGGCGGAGGTCGTTGACGGCAAGACGATGAAAGCGTGGAGCAAGGGACATCTGCTATCTCCCCGCGTCATTGCGAGGAGCGAAGCGACGACTTGTCCGCCGTAGCTCGAAGAGCGAAGGCGGAAGCGATCCATCTGGCGTCGCATGGAGGCATGGATTGCTTCGCTTCGCTCGCAATGACGGCACTCCCTCTCGGTCTACGCTGAATGAAGACATGATCAATGACACTTGAAATAATCGAACGGTTCGCGGCAGGCCTTGCAGCGCCACAGTGCCTTGCATGAGGTCGAGCCGAATTCGGACAGCAGCTCGGTATTTGCCGAGCCGCACTGCGGACAGGTCACCCGCTGCTCGCCGAACAGCGCGCGGCGCGAATTCGACGCTTGCGGCGGCGCGATGCCGTATTCCCGTAGCTTGTTGCGGCCGTCCTCGCTCATCCAGTCGGTGGTCCAGGCCGGTGAGAGCACAGTTCGGATGGTCGGCCGCCCGAAACCGGCGCGCTCGAGCGCCAGCTCGATTTCGAGCGCGATCATGTTCATGGCGGGGCAGCCCGAATAGGTCGGCGTGATCGCGACCTCGACGCGGCCGTCATGGACCTCGACCTCGCGCAGCACGCCGAGATCGGCGATGGTGAGCACCGGGATTTCGGGATCGACGACCTGCGAAGCCGCCTCCCAGGCGCGCCGGCGCAGATCGGTGTCGCCTGATACCGCCGTCACCATGTTGCCTCCGGAAAGGTCCGCTGCATCGATTGCAGTTCGCTGAGGAGGTGGCCGAGATGTTCGCTGTGCCGGCCGCTGCGGCCGCCCTGCTGCATCCAGTCGTTCTTCGGTAACGCGAGCGTCGCCTCGCCGACGACGCCAGTGATCGTCTTCAGCCATTGCGTGCGCAATGGTGCGGGATCAATCGCGATGCCGGCGTCGATCAGGCCGCGCTCGCTGTCGTCGACCGCGAACATCTCGCCGGTGAAAGCCCAGAGCTCGTCGATGGCCGATTGCGCGCGGCGGTGGCTTTCCTCGGTGCCGTCGCCGAGGCGGACGATCCATTCCGAGGAATGGCGGACGTGGTAGGCGCTTTCCTTTTCCGACTTCGCCGCGATCGCCGCTAGCGTCGGATCGGTGGAACGCATCATCGCGCGCCAGTAGAGATCGGCGAAGGTGGCGTAGAAGAATTGCCGCACCATCGTTCGCGCGAAATCGCCGTTCGGCTGCTCCAGCAGGAGGAGGTTGCGATACTGCCTGACGTCGCGCAGATAGGCGAACTTGTCCTCATCGTTATCCCTGCCCTCGACCTTGGCCGCATAGGAATAGAGCTCGCGCGCCTGGCCGAGCAGATCGAGGCCCATATTGGCGAGCGCCATGTCCTCTTCCAGCATCGGCGCGTGACCGCACCATTCCGACAGCCGATGGCCGAGGATCAGCGCATCGTCGGCGCGGCGCAAGGTGTAGAGCACCAGCGGTGTTTCGGAGACGGTGATGTTGGCGACGGTCATTTCAACCACCTGCTAGATCGTCATTGCGAAAATGAAGCGACGACTTGTCCGCCCTACCTCGAAGAGCGAAGGCGGAAGCAATCCATTCTTCCGTTGCGGCGCGATCGATTGCTTCGCTGCGCTCGCAATGACGAAAAACCTACATATGCCCGACTTCCTCCGGCACGTCGTAAAACGTCGGATGGCGGTAGATCTTGGATTCCGCCGGCTCAAACATCATGCCCTTCTCCGACGGATCGGAGGCGGTGATGGCGCTCGACGGCACCACCCAGATCGAGAGGCCCTCGCCGCGACGGGTGTAGATGTCGCGCGCGGCCTGCAGCGCCAGCGTGGCATCGGTCGCGTGCAGCGAGCCGACATGCTTGTGCGCCAGCCCGTTGCGGCTGCGGATGAAGACTTCCCAGAGCGGAATGTTCGGCGTTGCCATTAGCTGTCTCCCTACTCTGCGGCCTGCAAGGCGGCGCGCTGCCGGCGCTTCCCGGCATAGGCCATCGCAGCCTCGCGTACCCAGGCGCCGTCCTCATGTGCCTTGCGTCGCGCCGCGAGGCGATCGCGATTGCAGGGGCCGTTACCGGCCAGCACCTGCTTGAACTCCTCCCAGTCGATCGCGCTGTATTCCCAGTTTCCGTTCGCATTCTGCTTCATGCCAGGATCGGGAATCGAAAGCCCCAGGAACTGCGCCTGCGGCACGGTGGCGTCGACGAATTTCTGGCGCAGCTCGTCATTGGAAAAGCGCTTGATCTTCCACTTGGTGGAGGTGTCGCTGTGCTGGCTGACCTGGTCGGGCGGACCGAACATCATCAGCACCGGCCACCACCAGCGGTTCAGCGCGTCCTGCGCCATCGCCTTCTGCTCGGCGGTGCCGCGGCACAGCGTCAGCATGATCTCAAAGCCCTGGCGTTGGTGGAAGGATTCCTCCTTGCAGACGCGGATCATCGCGCGCGCGTAAGGACCATAGGAGCAGCGGCACAGCGGAATCTGGTTCATGATCGCTGCGCCGTCGACCAGCCAGCCGATGGTGCCGATATCGGCCCAGGTCAGCGTCGGATAGTTGAAGATCGAGGAATATTTTGCCTTCCCCGCCAGCATCAGGTCGACCAGCTCTTCACGCGAAGTGCCGAGCGTTTCGGCGGCGGCGTAGAGATAGAGCCCGTGGCCGCATTCGTCCTGCACTTTTGCGAGCAGCGCCGCCTTGCGGCGCAGCGACGGCGCGCGGGTGATCCAGTTGCCTTCGGGAAGCATGCCGACGATTTCGGAATGCGCGTGCTGGGAGATCTGCCGCGTCAGCGTCTTGCGATAGGCCGCCGGCATCCAGTCGTTCGGCTCGATGCGCTCATCGGCGTCGATGCGCGCCTGGAACTGCGCAGCCCGTTCGGCGTCCTCAATGTTGCGGTCTTCGCCCTCGGACGAATTGAGCGCCTGCGTGTACATGGCGGACCTCCCGGTATTTGTTGGGAGGCAATATATAACATAAATTACGATATGCAATATAATTCTGTAACATATTTACGGATCGCCAAAGCGCTTCGAAAGTTCCGCGCCGGGCTTTGGCAAGGGGCCGCTTTCGTTGGTGGCATGGCGGTCAAGCCATTGTTCGGACGCAGGAAGCAGCGCGCGATAGATCTCGCCGCAGAGCTTCCGGGCCGCCCTGCCCGGCCAGTCCGCGGGCAACAGCGCGGTCGGCAACAGCGGGTCGCGCAGCACAACGCGGCGGTAATGGTGGATCAGGAGCACACGCGCGGTAAAGGCGTCGGCTTCCGTCAGCCGCTCGCCACGGCTGATCCACTCCCGCAACGGCGCGAAGGTTGTCATGAACTTCTGGTAGGCGTCCGCGGTGCGATGCAGCGGCCAGCTCTCGCTGAGCAGGCGCCGGCCACTGTCGTCTTCGGCGGAGACTTCGAGGCGAATGGCGCCCGCGGCTTCTTCCGGCACCGGCACGCCCGACGGCGCCACCCACACGCCCGGCAGCGGACTGCCGAAGCCTGCATTCTTCAGCGCCTCGCGCGAAGCGTCGCGGTCTTCGCCATTGCCGATCAGCAGCAGTTCGAACCGCCCGGTCCAGTCGGAGGCCGGCGGGCCGTAGATGTGTTTCGTTGCGATATCAAAAGTTTGCCGTCCACTCTGCACCAGACGATAGAAGCTGTTGCGGCCGACTTTATTGCGCTCGAACCAGCCGTCCGCCGTCAGCCGCGACATCGCGGTGCGCACCACGCTGGCGTCGATGTCGAGTTGCTCGAAGAATTCCAGCAGCGTGCCGAGCCAGACCGAGCCGCCGCGCGGCACGATGGCATCGCCGAACACGGTGATGACGATCGAGCCGGTGCGCGACGGTTCGCGCTTCAACTGCTGGATAATGCGGGCAAGCGGCGGCGGCATGCGTCAAGGCATAGCGCGTTTTGCGGGAGAGCGACAACGGTCGCTCTTCTCCTTCTCCCCGCGTGCGGGGAGAAGGTCGGGATGAGGGGATGCCTCCGCAAACGAGATAGAAGGGCATACGCGGACAGCCCCCTCACCCGCCGCTTCGCGATGGCCTCTCACCGCTCGCGCGGCGAGGCTATCGGAGTTCGCGCCTTCAGCGATGCGGGTTCGGATAAACCAGGCCGCGCCAGCCGCTCCGATCGAATGGCGCCCACTCGCCTTCCGGCTGCGCCAATCGATCGGCGACCGCGTAGACGGCGGCCGGATGATGGCCCATGCCGCAATGGCTGCTCTCGACCTCAATGCTCTCTGACGTCGCCGAGGTCTGCTCCATGCAGCCCTGCCAGGCGCAGATGCCGTCGGTGCGGCTGAAGATGGCGGTGGTCGGCACTGGCGGCGTCGAAGACAGCGCGCCGCCGAAACGGGCATCCTCTTCGTCGGCGCGGCGGCCGCTCGCGATCTCGTAGACGCGCCAGGCGTTGGTCGCCTTCGGGCCCGACGCAAACGGGCTGCCGAGCGTAATCACCGAGCGCACGCGCTCCGGCATCATCTTGGCAAGCTGGCGCGCGTAGAGGCCGCCGAGGCTCCAGCCGACCAGCGAGACCTTGCGGCCGTGCGTATCGTTCAACTCCTGCACGAGATCGACCATCGCGTTCTGCACGCCATGGCGCAGCCCGAGATTGCGGCCCTGACGCCAGCCCGATACGGCGTAGCCGCGATTGCGCAAGAAGCTGCGCAGCGGACGTGTCGAGGTGTCGGATGCAACAAGCCCGGGCAACACCAGCACCGGATGACCATCGCCGCGCGGCGCGAGACTCAGGAGCGGCAATGCACCAAGAAACGCACCTAATTCGGAAATCGCTCGCCCCTCCAGAAACATCAGGGTTCTGGACGGCGGCGAAAGCGTCTGTGCAGCAACGGACATTATGTCTCCTCTCGGGTCGGCCCCTTACGTCGCGGCAGCCGGCCACTGGTTCAGTTAAGTAGACGCAAACGCAGCAGAATCGTTCCGCAGCGCAACATGGCTCCATAAAAAGCTAAGGAACCGATTTTGCTCTTGCAAGCGGGCCAGATCACACTTGGGACAAGTAAAAGCGTTGTCGTGATGAATTAGTCACAGCAACCGAAGCAGGTATTCGAGGGTGTAGAGCGCCAGTCCTGCAAGCCCGCCGATCAGCGAGCCGTTGAAGCGGATGTATTGCAGGTCGCGGCCGATATTGATCTCGATCAGCGAGATCAACTGCCCCATGTCCCAGGATTTCACCTGATCGGAGATGAAGGTGGAGACGCCGCTCTTCTGTTCGGCGACCACGGTGCGCATCACCGCAACGAGACCCTGGTTGATTTCGGCACGCAGTTCGACATCGCCGGCCAAGGCCTCGCCGGCTGTTACGAACATGCGCACGAGATATTGCTCCAGCACCTGCGTCTCGCCTGACGCGCTGCGCTCGAAGAACGATCGCGTATTCTCCCAAATGTGGCGCGCAAGGCTGGTCAGTTCGGGACGCGCCAGCAGATCGCGCTTCAGGCCCTGGATGCGCTCGGCATAAACAGGATCGGTACCGAGCCGATCGACGAAGGTCAGCACCATCCGATCGAACTCGCCGCGGAACGGATGAGCGGGATCGTTGCGCACTTCCTCGAAGAAGGCGGTGGCAGAAGCCACGATCTTGTTCACCAGAAACTTGTCGGCGCGATAGAGTTTTAAAAGCGTCGGCAGTTCGGCGCGGATCTTCTCGCGGATCATCGCCATCGTCTCGGCCTGCGTCATCGTCTCATGCACCCCGCGCAGGAGATCATCGAGCAGGCCCCGATGACGGCCTTCCTTCACAAAGGCGCGCAGCGTTCCGGCGGCGAGCGGCGCCAGATCGATCGCCATCAATTGCGCGGTGATGCGGCGGCTGACGAAGGTCACCAGCCCGGAATTCTCCGTCGCCGCGAACGCTTCCGGCAGCAGCCGCAGCGCGAAGCGCGCGAGATCCTCGCTGCGCTTGCGGTCGCGCAGCCAGTCGGCGATGAACGAGCCGAAATCGATCTGCCGCAGCTTGGCTTCGACGGGCGCGGCCTCCAGAAAATGCTGCTCGATGAATTCACCGAGCTTGTCGGCGATGCGGTGCTGGTTGCTCTGGATGATCGCCGTGTGCGGGATCGGCAGACCCAATGGCCGCTTGAACAGCGCCACCACGGCGTACCAGTCAGCGAGACCGCCGATGGTCGCAGCCTCGGCAAAGGCGGCGATAAAGCCGAAGGCCGGATGCATCGGCACCAACGCCTTCGCGCCAAGGAAAACGACAAACGTCGCCGCAAGCACCCCCGTCGCCAGCAACTTCACGCGCCGCAGCTCGGCGGCGCGGGCGGCGTCGCCGGGCGTGTCGATGACGAACGTGGCGGGAAGCGTCATGACGGCTTTCGAATGAGATTCGCGCCTGCGTCAGCCTACTCCGTCATTGCGAGCGCAGCGAAGCAATCCATCTCACCGCGGGCGGAAAGGTAGATTGCTTCCGCCTTCTCGCGGAGCTTCAGCGGACAGTCCGTCCGCTTCGCTCCCTTGCGCAAACGCTTCGCGTTCGTCGCAGGCAATGACGGAGGAGGATGCAACATTGATCTATGCCGACGCCCGACAAAAAGAAGGCCCGCTTAAGCGGGCCTTCGAATTGGGCAGTTGTCAGGCGATCGCGATCAGGCGGTCTGGGAATAGACCTTGGAGAAATTGTCCTGCGCGGTCTTGGCACCGTCGGCGACGAGCTTGCCGAGATACTCGGTGGAGGCCTTCGCCCGCGAGACGAGCACTTCGCCGCGCGCACGGACCAGGTCCGACTGGATCTGGGCGGCTTCGCTCAGCGACTTGGCCGAAGCGAGCTTGTCGATGCCGGCGAAGAACGCTTCCGCGTCCTGGTACAGCGCTTGCTGAATGTTGCGGCTGATCTTGGCGGCCTCCGTGACCGAACCGGCAACAGCGGTCTCGATCGCGGCGGTGACCTTCTCGGAACCGGCATGGAAGTCGGCAGCACGAACCTTCGCGGTCTCGGCCTGCTTCTTCACGAACTCACGGGCGGCTTCCGGAACTTCCAGGTTCTGGAGCTTGGTGAACGCTTCGGTAACGGGCGCGAAGGCTTCCTTGACGGTGTTCAGCACGGAATTGGTATCGGTGGTCATTGGGGGTCTCTCCATCCTCAGGTTTGAGCAACGGGGCTCACCCCGTCCGGATTGGCCCGGGGCACGAGTGTTATGCCATAGTTAATGGTGCGACGCAACATTAATGTTGCAGCGCGATATCACGAGATCGTGAATCAGCCTAAAGGCCGGGCAGTTTGTCCAGGACACGGGCCTCGGCGCTGCCGCCGTTTTCGGCAGGCCGCCTTAGCGGGCGGATAGCCGGGCCGGAGGCCGAGGGGCCAAGGCGCGGTCCACCGCCGCAAGCGCATGGATCGTCGTGGTGTCGAACAAGGGCACCGAACTGTCCTCCGTCGAGACCAGCAGCATGATCTCGGTACAGCCCAGAATGATCGCCTCCGCGCCCCGTGCAATCAGCCGCGCGATGACCTCGCGGTAGACCCTTCGCGATTCCGGTCGGACCTCGCCTGCCACCAATTCCTTATAGATGATCTCATGAACTGCCCGCCGGTCATCGGCATCCGGCACCAACACGTCGAGGCCGAAGGCCCTCTCTAGCCGTCCCTTGTAGAAATCCTTCTCCATCGTGAATGCCGTGGCAAGCAAGCCGACCTTGCGGAATCCCGCGGCCTTGATCTTGTCGGCGGTGGGATCGGCGATATGGAGCAGCGGAATATCGACGGCCGCTGCTATTTCGTCCGCCATCAGATGCATGGTGTTGGTACACAGCACGACAAAATCGGCGCCGCCGCGCTGCAATCGGAGCGCGGCATCCTGCATTCTCTTCGTCAGTTCATCCCAATCGCCGCGGTGCTGGAGGCGCTCGATCTCGCCGAAATCGACCGACCACATCAGGCTGCGCGCGGAGTGGACTCCGCCGAGCCGGTTGCGAACCTCGCGATTGATGATCCGGTAGTATTCGACGGAGCTTTCCCAGCTCATGCCGCCGATCAGGCCGATAACGGCTTGCTCGCTCATCTCGGCCCTAAGCCCCCAAACCCTAGTGCTGCACCGCCCCGGGGACCCCATACGCCTCGAGCTGCGCCCGGACCTGCGCCACATTGTGCCCGAGCACGACGATGTCGTGCTTCTTGCCGTCGACGTCCCGGACGTGGTCCCGCAGCAGGGCCTCGGCCTTGAAGCCCAGGCTTTCGAACAGCGTGATCGCCGCCTGCTGGTCGACCGTCATCTGGACCGACAGCTTCTCCATGCCGGCGCCCAAAGCGAGCGCAAAGGTCTCCTGCGACAGCGCCCGGCCAACCCCCTGCCCGCGGACATCCAGCGAGACCACCATCCGGATCTCGCCGACATGCGGCGACCAGGAATGCGGGTCCCGCACTAGGGTGCCGCAGCCGACCACCATCCCGCCCTTCACCGCGAGCAGGCTGACGATGGCGCCGCGTTCGATCTCGTTGACCCAGGCCGACAGCACTTTGGGCTGGCTGATATTGCGCGGCAGGAACAGCAGATCATGCGTCGGCAGCTGTTGTGCAAACGCCAGCACCGCGGGCTCGTCGGCGCGCGACATCAGGCGAAATTCGATGTCGCCGGCGTCGGTCTTGACGTGGCGGGGATAGGAACGTGTCTCGCTCATGTTGATCTCTTACCTAGCCAGGAATCCAGTTTCGGCCACAGCCGTTTGATGGCGTTGGCGCCGGCGACGAGGCTGACGTGGCCGCCCTTCAGCATCACCTCTTCCTTGTCGGTCGAGCCGACCTTGGCGATCAGGTGCTTTGCGGCGTCATAGGGCACGATGTGATCGTGCTCGGCGACCGCATGCAGGATCGGCACCGTGATCTTGGAAAGATCCGCGGCGCGGCCGCCGACCGACATGGTGTCGTTATAGAGCTTGTTGTCCCACATCAGGTTCTTGGTGATGTCGCGGAAATACTCTCCGGCCAGCGGCAGCGTATCGGTCGCCCAGCGGTCGAACATCCGGTAGGATTTCACGAACTCGTCGTTCCAGATGTTTTCCCACAATTGCACCTGGCTGACGGTGCGCGAGGCCGGCCGCAGCATCTCGAACGAGGACAGGATCATTTCCGGCGGCACGTTGCCGACGCTGTCGACGAGGCGGTCGACGTCGAAATAGCGGCGGTCGGAGAAATTCTGGAACAGCTTCATCTCGCGGAAATCGATCGGCGTGGTGAAGCAGATCAGGTTCTTCATCGGCCCTTCATTGAAGATCGAGCCATAGAGCAGCGACAGCACGCCGCCGAAGCAATAGCCGATCACGGTGACGTCGCGTTCGCCGGAATCCTGCTGCACGCGGCGGACGCAATCCGGAATGAAGTCGAGAACGTAGTCCTCCATCCGCAGGCTTTTCTCTTCCGGCTTCGGCGCGGTCCAATCCAGCATATAGACGTCGTAGCCGCGCTTCAGGAGAAACTCGATGAAGCTCTGGCCCGGCACCATGTCGAGGATGTAGCCGCGGTTGGTGGTGGCCATCACGATCAGGATCGGCACGCGGTAGATTTCATCCGCGATCGGTCGATAATGATAGAGGTTCATGGTGCCACGGACGGCGAGAATGTCCTTTGGCGTCGAACCGAGCGAGAGACCCGACGAAGAAAAATATTCAACGCCCTTGATGCTGCGCTGGATCGCGCGCTGCACCTCGGACTGGACCCGCTCCGAGATGGAGGCGAAATCGAGACCGGTGGGAGCGTTCATTTTTGCTCACCCTCCGATGGCGGACGCTTGGTGCGCGGCGGTCGTGGCGTGCCGTAGCCGCTCTCCGGAGCGAGCGAATTATGATGCACCTGCTGCAGCAGCGCCTTGATCTCATTGAGCTGACCTTCGATGGCCTGGATGCGCTCGGCCATGCCGACCATCTGCGCCCGGCTCGGTAGGTTCATCGCCAAGAGATACTTTTCCATCAGCTCGCCGAGCTGCTTCTGCGCGCCCGCGGTGGCGCCGCCGACCTGGTTCATGACCTTGGAAAACTCGGGCGACGCCATTGCCTGGTTGGCAAAGGAGTTGAACCCCTTTTCCATCTCCCCGATCATGGTCTGCCAGATCACGGCAGGATCGTTGCCTTTATCGGCCATTGGCGCCCTCTCCCTGACGGTTACGAGCGCTTGCCACGCTTCGCTTGTATTTGGCCCATACCACACCGTTGCGGCGGGCCGGTCAACCGCTGCCAAGCCTTCTGCGGTGCGGGAAAGCATGCCATAGTTACTGCGGTATCACTTGAGGGAAGACACACGCGATGCTAGCCCATCAGCCGCCAACGATCGCCCGCGCCAACGGCATCGACATCTGCTACGAGATCTTCGGCGATCCGGCTTCGGAACCGCTGCTCCTGATCATGGGCCTCGGCGCCCAGATGATTCATTGGGACGATGATTTCTGCCGCCAGCTCGCCGGGCGCGGCTTTCGCGTCATCCGCTTTGACAATCGCGACATCGGCAAGTCCTCACATTTTACTGGCGGCAAGCGGCTGACGCCGTTCGAACTCTTGAAGCAGCGGTTCCTGAAGATCCCGGTGGCCTCGACCTACAGACTGATCGACATGGCCAAGGACACCGTCGGCCTGATGGACGTGCTCGGCATCCAGTCCGCGCACCTCGTCGGCGCGTCGATGGGCGGCATGATCGCGCAGGAAATCGCGATCTCGTTCCCGCAGCGGGTACGTTCGCTGACGTCGATCATGTCCACCACGGGCAATCCCAAGATCCCGCCGCCGACGCGCGAGGCCGCCGCCGTGCTGATGGCGCCGCCGCCAACATCGAAGGAAGAATATTTCGAACGCTTCGCCAAGACCTGGAAAGTGCTGCGCGTCGGCTCCTTTCCTGAGGACGAGGCGCTCGATCCGGCGCGCGCCGCACGCACCTATGAGCGCGGTCTCAACCCCGCCGGCGTCGGTCGGCAGTTGCGGGCGGTGCTGGCCTCCGGCAGCCGCAAGGAACGGCTCGCTCAGGTGAAGTTGCCGACGCTGGTCATCCACGGCACCGTCGACCCGCTGGTGCGGCCCGAAGGCGGCAAGGACACCGCAGCCTCGATCCCCGGGGCAAAGCTGCTGATGATCGAAGGCATGGGTCATGCCCTGCCGATCCCGATGTGGCCGCAGATCATCGACGCGATCGACAAGCACGCGCATGGCGCTGCGGCGAAGGCGGCGTAGTACTTGTAGCCCGGATGGAGCGCAGCGTAATCCGGGATTCGAGCAACATAGGCAGCGCCCCCGGGTTGCGCTGCGCTCCACCCGGGCTACGATTTGCTTGCAATCCAGATGATGTGACGCACGCCGCGGCCTTTGCCGGTGGCGCGGATATTGATTTCGTTGACGTCAAAGCCCGCGCCGCGAAGGCGTTTTGTGAACGCCGCATTGGGGCCGGAAGACCAGACCGCCAGCACGCCGCCCGGCCGCAGCGCTGTGCGCGCCGCGTTCAATCCGCTTGTGCTGTAGAGCGCATCATTGCCCTTGCGGGTCAGCCCCTCCGGTCCATTGTCGACGTCGAGCAAAATGGCGTCGAATTTCGACCGATGCGACCGGATGATCTCGGCGACATCAGCCTCGCGGACGGTGACGCGCGGATCATTCAAGCTATCGCCAAAGATTTCAGCCATCGGACCGCGCGCCCAGGCGACGACGGCCGGGACCAATTCCACCACCTCGATCCTTGCCTTGCCGCCGAGAACCGCGAGCGCGGCGCGCAGGGTAAAGCCCATGCCGAGGCCGCCGATGAGCATATGCGGGCTGGCGACCTTCTCGATCTTCTTTGCTGCGAGCGTGGCGAGCGCCTCTTCCGAGCCGGACAGGCGGCTGTTCATCAGCTCGTTGGCGCCGAGCATGATCGAGAATTCCTTGCCCCGCCGCTTCAGGCGGAGTTCATCGTCGGTGCCGGGAATGCGGGCGGTGTCGATCTTTTCCCAGGGAATCATCGACGGCTTGTATCATGATTGCGCGATGCCGCGGCTCGCGATGAACCGTAGATGGGGTAACGGGCCCCGGTCCACCCTCCAGGCAAGCCGCGCTTGCTACGGCGGTGTTGGGTGGCGCGCTTCGCGCGACCTGCCTGGAAGGCGGGCGGTCGTCCCTCACATTGATGGTGTTA